>NZ_RHQO01000028.1:0-63145 GCF_003935475.1 Pseudomonas sp. p99-361
CGGGCGGCGCTCGATCTCACAGGCGCTGAAGATGCTCCGGCTACCCTTGCCAGGAACCATAGAATCTCCCACAGGTATTACACAGGGCTGGAGTACTGTGCAGTACCTGTGGGAGCTGGCTTGCCGGCGATAGGGCCGGACCTGCAACCTCTCAATCAGCAGATTTTGGTCCCCGCCCAACTTCAGGTATGATATCGCCCCTTTCAAATCCCCCAGTCAGGCGATTTCCCATGACCAACCAGGCCGCCGAAGTCGCGAAGCGCCGCACTTTCGCAATCATTTCCCACCCCGACGCCGGTAAGACCACCATCACCGAAAAGCTGCTGCTGATGGGCAAGGCCATTGCCGTCGCCGGTACCGTGAAGTCGCGCAAGTCCGACCGCCATGCCACCTCCGACTGGATGGAAATGGAGAAGCAGCGCGGCATCTCCATCACCACCTCGGTGATGCAGTTCCCGTACCGCGAGCACATGATCAACCTGCTCGACACCCCCGGCCACGAAGACTTCTCTGAAGACACCTACCGCACCCTGACCGCAGTGGACTCGGCGCTGATGGTGCTGGACGGCGGTAAAGGTGTAGAGCCGCGGACCATCGCCCTGATGGACGTCTGCCGCCTGCGCGACACGCCCATCGTCAGCTTCATCAACAAACTCGACCGTGACATTCGCGACCCGATCGAACTGCTCGACGAGATCGAGGCGGTTCTGAAGATCAAGGCCGCGCCGATCACCTGGCCGATCGGTTGCTACCGTGACTTCAAGGGCGTGTACCACCTCACCGGTGACTACATCGTGGTGTACACCCCTGGCCACGGCCATGAGCGCACCGAGGCCAAGATCATCCAGAAGCTGGACTCCGACGAGGCCCGTGCCCACCTGGGTGACCAATACGATTCGTTCGTCGAGCAACTGGAGCTGGTGCAGGGTGCTTGCCACGAGTTCAACCAGGAAGAGTTCATCAGTGGCCAGCTGACCCCGGTGTTCTTCGGTACGGCACTCGGTAACTTCGGTGTCGACCACGTGCTCGACGCGGTGGTCGACTGGGCGCCGCGGCCGCTCGGGCGTGTGGCCCACGAACGTACCGTAGAGCCGGTCGAAGAGAAGTTCACCGGTTTCGTGTTCAAGATCCAGGCGAACATGGACCCGAAACACCGCGACCGTATCGCGTTCATGCGCATCTGCTCGGGCAAGTACGAAAAGGGCATGAAGATGCGCCACGTGCGCCTCAACAAGGACCTGCGTATCGGCGATGCGCTGACCTTCTTCTCCTCCGAGCGTGAGCAACTGGAAGAGGCCTTTGCCGGCGACATCATCGGCCTGCACAACCACGGCACCATCCAGATCGGTGACACCTTTACCGAAGGCGAGGCCCTGGGCTTTACCGGTATCCCGCACTTCGCCCCGGAGCTGTTCCGCCGTGTGCGCCTGAAGGACCCGCTGAAGTCCAAGCAGCTGCGCCAGGGCTTGCAGCAGCTGGCGGAAGAGGGTGCCACGCAGGTGTTCTTCCCCGAGCGCAGCAACGACATCATCCTGGGTGCGGTCGGTGTGCTGCAGTTCGACGTGGTCGCCAGCCGCCTGAAGGAAGAGTACAAGGTCGAGTGCGCCTACGAGCCGATCACCGTGTGGTCGGCCCGCTGGATCAGCTGCGACGACAAGAAGAAGCTTGAGGAATTCCAGACCAAGGCCATGGAAAACCTGGCCATCGATGGTGGCGGCCACCTCACTTACCTGGCGCCGACCCGGGTCAACCTGGCGCTGATGGAAGAACGCTGGCCGGACATCAAGTTCCGCGCTACCCGCGAGCACCACTGACTATTGGATTTGGGGCTGCCTTGCAGCCCTTCGCGGGCACGCCCGCTCCCACGGGCAATCACTGTGGGAGCGGGCGTGCCCGCGAAGGGCCGCAAAGCGGCCCCATTTCAATTCCCGGCCTTGATACTGGTCCAGACCCGGGTCCTGATGCGGTCGATCTTGGCCGGCATCGCCTCCAGCGCATACAGCTTGCCCATCACGGCTTCGCTCGGGTAAATCATCGCATTGCCTTTCAGCGCAGGGTCCACCAGCCCGTCCGCCTTGAGGTTGCCGTTGGCATACTGCACATGGTTGCTGATGTTGGCCATCACCTCCGGCTGCAGCAGGTAGTTCATGTAGGCATAGCCAGCCTTTTCATCTGGTGCATCGGCCGGCATGGCCACCATGTCGAACCACAAGGGCGCGCCTTCCTTGGGTATCGAATAGCCCACCTTGACGCCGTTGTGCGCCTCTTCGGCGCGGTTCTTCGCCTGCAGCACATCCCCCGAGAAGCCCACCACCACGCAGACATCGCCGTTGGCCAGGTCGCCAGTGTATTTCGAGGAGTGGAAGTAGCTGATGTAGGGCCGTACCTGCATCAACAGCGCCTTGGCCTTGTCGTAGTCTGCCGGGTTCTGGCTGTGGTGCGGCAGGCCCAGGTAGTGCAGGGCAATCGGCAGCAGCTCGGGGCCGTTGTCCAGCACCGCTACACCGCAGCTTTTCAGCTTGCTCATGTATTCGGGCTTGAAGATCAGGTCCCACGAGTCCAGCGGCGCGTTGTCGCCCAGTACCGCCTTGACCTTGTCGATGTTGTAGCCGATTCCGGTGCTGCCCCACAGGTAGGGGAAACCGTACTGGTTGCCCGGGTCATTCACCTCCAGCGCCTTGAGCAGCACCGGGTTGAGGTTCTGCCAGTTGGGCAGCTGCGACTTGTCCAGGCGTTTCAAGGCCTTGCCTTGGATCTGCCGGGCCATGAAGTGGTTGGAAGGGAACACCACGTCGTAGCCAGAGTTGCCGGTCATCAGCTTGCCGTCGAGGGTTTCGTTGCTGTCATACACGTCGTAGGTGGGCACGATGCCAGTGGCTTGCTGGAAGTTTTTCAGCGTGTCGGGTGCCACGTAGCTGGACCAGTTGTAGATTTTCACCGTTTCGGCGGCACTGGCCACACTGGCGGCCAGCATCAAGGGTGCAAGAAGGCGTGTGCGCATGTCGGAGTTACCTTGCTTTGTCTGTTGTTATCGAAGGCAGGCGATCAGCGGATCAGAAAATCAGTACGTAGGTCTTGCGCACGGTCTCCTGGATGTCCCAGGTGCCGGTGCTGTTGGCCGGTAGCATCAATGCGTCTCCGGCTTCTATAAGCAGGGGCTCGCCACCGTCGGGGGTGAAGGTGCAGCGGCCCTTGATGAAATGGCAGAACTCCTGTTGCACGATCTGCCGCCGCCAACGCCCGGGGGTGCACTCCCAGATACCGGTTTCGACGCCGTCGTCGCGTTCCACGCTGGTGACCGAAGCCACTGCCACGGGTTCGCCGAGGGGCACCGCTACCGGGCTGGCGCTAGCCAGTGCGACGCTGTCGGTATTCTTGAACTGGGTGATGCGCATGACCGGTGGATCCTGTGTTGGGGAAAGGGAATCAGTGCATGAAGCCTTCCATGAAGTCCGCGAGCGAGCTGGCCAGGCGCCGCCGCCAGGGCGCGCTGGCGGGGTTGGCGAGGGTCCGGTCCTCGTGGACGAAGCTCTGGATGATTGCGTTGTAGCCCAGCCAGCGGCAGGGCTCGGGGGGCCAGCTGGCCAGGCTTGAAACCGGGCGGTTGTCGAGCACCCACGGTTGCGCCGTCAGCGCGTTGTGCTGGTTGAGGATCAGTGCCGCCAGGGTCCGCCCGCCCAGGTTGGTGGCGCCAACGCCTTCGCCGCCGTAACCGCCGGCCAGGGCGATGCCGCGCTGGCGGTCGCAGAGCATGTGTGGGCGGAAGCGCCGCGCCATGCCTAGGTTGCCACCCCACGAATGGGTGATACGCGCATGCTTTAGCTGTGGGAAGAGTTCGCTGAACAGGTAGCGGCGCAGCTCGATTTCATGTTCGTCGAGGTTGAAGTTTTCACGCAGGCGGCCGCCGAAGCGGTACCCGCCCCGGGCGCCGAATACCAGCCGGTTGTCGGCCGTGCGCTGGCCATAGGTGACCTGGCGGCTGCTTTCGCTGAAGGCCTGGCCCTGGCTCATGCCGATCTGTTCCCAGGTCGCCTCGGGAAGTGGCTCGGTGGCCACCAGCAGGCTCTGCACCGGCAGTTGGTGTTTGCCCAGTGGTGGCAGGCTGGCGGCGTAGCCTTCCACGGCGGGCACCACCCATTGGCAGCGAATGCGCGCCAGCGGTGTACGCACCTCACCCGGTTGCCAGTCGATGGCTGGGGTATTTTCGTAGATCGGTACACCCAGCGCTTCCAGTGCCCGGGCCAGGCCACGGGCGAGCATGGCCGGCTGAATGGTCGCCGTGTGCGGGCTGTAGATCGCGCCATAGGCGTTGCTGACCCGTAGCTGCGCGTCCAGCTGTTCGGGGCGCAACCAACGGTAGTCGTCTTCGGTCATGCCCTGGCGGTACAGGTCGTCGAGGTAGGCGCGCAGGCTGCGTTCCTGTTCCGGGTAGCGCGCGGCGCAATACAGCACGCCCCCTTTGCGGTAGTGGCAGTCGATGCCTTCGCGCTGCAGCACGCTGTGCACCTCGTCCGGAATCCCGTGCAGCAGGTCGATGCTGGCGCGGCGCTGCTGCGGTGACAGGCTGGCGAGCAGGCGGTCTTCGCCGAGCAGGTTGCCCATCAGCCAGCCACCGTTGCGCCCAGAGGCGCCGAAACCGGCGATGTTGGCATCGATCAGTGCAATGTTCAGCTGGGGTGCCTGGCGCTTGAGGTAGTAGGCGGTCCACAGCCCGGTGTAGCCCGCGCCGATGATGCACACATCCGCGTCCAGGTCGTCGCGCAGGGCCGGGCGGGCGCACAGCGGCTCGTCGAGCTGGTCCATCCACAGGCTGAGCGTGCGCAGGGGTTGCATCGGGTTCGGCTCCACGTCCGTCAAGGTCTGTGGCCGATCCTAGTCGGGCGAGTGGGCGGCTGTCTTACGTGCGTGCACGCAGGGAAATTTGCTTCAGGTAGGCCTTGGGTGTGAGCCCGGTGTGTTCACGGAAGCACTTGTAGAACGCCGACAGCGAATTGAAGCCAGCGTTGAACGCCAGGTCATCGATGGGTGTTCCGGCGCTGTTGTCATCAAGGCTGGCCATCAGGTGCTGCAGGCGCGCCTGGTTGACGTAGCGGTAGAAGCTTTGCCCAAGCACCTGGTTCAGCAGGTAGGAAATCTGGTTGCGGCTGTAGCCACTGGCATCGGCAACTTGCTGCAGATCCAGTTCAGGGTCCAGGTAGGGGCGCTGGCGCTGAAAATAGTGTTCCAGGTCCTGGGCCATGGTCGACAGCTGCCGCGGTGACAGGCCCAGGCGGCTGGTGGCTGGCCGCGCGCCGCCGGTGCCCGCGGTGTTGCCGTGCTGGCGCACCAGGGTCGCATATTCGTTGACCCGCCAGATCAGGCCGTCCCTCACGGTAATTGCCTCGCTGGACTGAAACGCCACCAGGCCATCGCCGCCCTGCACCGTAACCTGGTACTGGATGAACGCGGTGCAGCCATCGACGCGGATACGGTCACTGTGGACGATGTCTTCGCCGGCTTCATGGGGTAGGCAGGCGCGCACGTAGTCGCGCAGTTCGCGATAGCCCAGCACGCGGTTCTGGAAGAAGTCGTGATACTGGACATCGGGGTGATAAAGCGCCATCACGCCGTCGAGGTCACGGTGCTTCCAGCACAGGTGGTAGCGCAGCACGGTCTCGGCGGTGAGTGGGGTCTGGGCGGGGTCATCGGGAAGCGTCATGGCTGGATCATGCCTTGCCGGCCAGGCCATCACAAGAATGCAGAACACCTGATGGATAGGGCGCTTTCGCGCATTTTGCACGGTTCAGCAGGCGGCCAGCGAGCTAAGCCACTGATTTATATGGGCGTCATTTTTTGTCACAGCTGGCACAGCTACTGCAAAGGTTACTGCGCGAATGGAATTCTCGCTAACAACATAAGGCGCACACATCATGATCACCTCTGCCGACTACCCCGCTGTCGATACGCAAAGCCGTTCAGGTGTTTCCTGGGCGGCCATCTTCGCTGGCGCGGCTGCTGCCGCATCCGTTTCCCTCATCCTTGTGGTACTGGGCGCGGGATTGGGCTTCGCCGCAACCTCGCCTTGGGCTGACGAAGGGGCGAGTGCCAAAGCCCTGGGCGTTTCTACCATTGTCTGGCTGCTGCTCACGCAGATCATCGCATCGGGCATGGGCGGCTATATTGCCGGCCGGCTGCGGGTGAAGTGGGCGAACCTGCACGGTGACGAGGTGTACTTCCGCGATACCGCGCATGGCTTCCTGTCGTGGGCAGTGGCCACCCTGGTCGCCGCCATGCTGGTGCTGGGCGCGGCGGGCAACTTGGTAGGGGCCGGAGCCAGCGCTGCGTCGCAAGCGGCCACGGTGTCTGCTGCCGCAGGTGCATCGGCGGCTACCGGTAGCAACAATGACTCGATGGGGTACTTCGTCGACAGCCTGTTCCGCGGTGACGGCCCGGCGCCAGTCAGCGAGGACGCCGCCAATGGGGTTGCCGCGCGCATTCTGGCCAAGGGCATTGCCGGGGACGGCGCATTGCCTCCTGAGGACCGTACCTACCTGGCCCAGTTGGTGGCGCAGCGTACCCGCCTGACCCAGGCCGAAGCCGAAGCCCGTGTGGACCAGGTAATGGCTCAGGTGCAGCAGCTGAAAACCGATGCCAAGCAAGCGGCCGATACTGCCGCCAAGGTAGCTGCCTGGACTGCCCTCTGGACCTTCGTCGCGCTGCTGTGCGGCGCCTTTATCGCCAGCGTCGCGGCCCTGTATGGCGGTCGCCTGCGCGACCGCGTGCAGTGGCTGGAAGGCGACTACGTCACTACCCGCACCGTTCAACGTTAAGCAAGGAGAATTACCATGCGCTCGATATTGCTGTGGATGCTTGGAGTACCGATTCCCGTGATCATCCTGATTGCACTGTTCATGCACTGACAGTAAGGGCGGCCCAGGCCGCCCTTTGCTATTGCCACCATTGACGGAGGTTGAACATGCGCTCGATATTGCTGTGGATGATCGGCGTACCGATACCGGTGATTATCCTGATCTGGATTTTCATGCATTGAGCGGCTGGGGGCCGCGGGGCGGCCCATCGCGGCGCAAGGCCGCTTCTGCAGAGGTCGCGTGAACCTCACGCCAGCGCAGACCGCTCTGGCAACTGATTAAAGAAACTGCTCCGCGTAATGACAGGCCACTTGCCGGGTACCGACTTGCCTGAACGCCGGCACGTCCTTGGCGCAGCGCTCAGTGGCATGTGGGCAGCGCTTGTGGAACGCGCAGCCGTCCGGCGGGTTCAGCGGGTTGGGCAACTCCCCGGCAATTCTGATTTTCGGCTTCAGCGGGTCAGGATGAATCGCCGGCGTCGCTGACAGCAGTGCCTGGGTGTACGGGTGCAGCGGCTTCTCGTAGATGTCCTCCTTGGGCCCCATTTCTGCGGGCCTTCCCAGGTACATCACCAGCACTTGGTCGGCCACGTGCCGCACCACCGCCAGGTTGTGCGAGATGAACACGTAGGCGGTGTTGAACTCCTTCTGCAAGTCCATGAACAGGTTCAGTACCTGTGCCTGGATCGACACGTCCAGCGCTGAGGTCGGTTCGTCTGCCACCAGTACCTTGGGCTGCAGCATCATCGCCCGGGCCAGGGCGATGCGCTGGCGCTGGCCGCCAGAGAACATGTGCGGGTAGCGCTGATAATGTTCGGGGCGCAGGCCGACCTGCTCCATCATCTTCTGCACCTTGTCTCGCCGTTCGGCCTTGCTCAGCGAGGTGTTGATCAGCAAAGGTTCGGCCAACTGGTCGCCAATCTTCTGCCGCGGGTTGAGCGAAGCGTAGGGGCTCTGGAATACCATCTGCACGTCGCGGCGCAGTTGCTTGCGCTGGGCCTTGCTGGCGCCAGTGACTTCGGTGCCGGCAATTTGCAGGGAGCCGGAAGACGGCTCTTCGATCAATGTCAGGGCGCGGGCCAGGGTCGACTTGCCGCAGCCAGACTCACCCACCACCGCCAGGGTCTTGCCGGCCTCCAGCTCGAACGACACGCCGTTGAGCGCGCGGACCAGTGCGTGGCCTTTGAACAGCCCGCGGGATACTTCGTAATGCCGGGTCAATTCCCGGGCAGTCAGAACCACGGCCATTACGCCACCTCCTGGTTCAGCGGGTAGAAGCAACGCACCAGGCTGTACGCCTGAGGGTCGAGGGGCGGGCGCTGGCGCCGGCAGTTGTCCTGTACATAAGGGCAGCGCGGCGACAGCAGGCAGCCCACGGGGCGGTCGTAGCGGCCAGGCACGATGCCGGGCAGGGTGGCCAGGCGTTCGGCGCCAAGGCTGTGTTCGGGGATGGCCGCCAGCAGGGCTTCGCTGTAAGGGTGGGCCGGCAGGTCGAACAGCTCCGGAACCTGGCCAACTTCCACCGCCTGGCCGGCATACATCACGCACACCCGCCTGGCCGTTTCGGCGACTACGGCAAGGTCGTGGGTGATGAGGATCAGCGCCATGTTGCGCTCTTTCTGCAGGTTCACCAGCAGTTCCATGATCTGCGCCTGGATCGTCACGTCCAGCGCGGTGGTGGGCTCATCGGCGATCAGCAGCTTGGGTTCGCCGGCAATCGCCATGGCAATTGCCACACGCTGGCTCATGCCGCCGGACAACTGGTGCGGGTAGGCATCCAGGCGGCTTTCCGCCGCCGGGATCTCGACCTTTTTCAATAGCTCAAGGGCACGTTGGCGCGCTGCCTTGCCCTTCAGGCCCAAGTGTTGGCGCAGCACCTCCTCGATCTGGAAGCCTACCGTGTAGCTGGGGTTCAGTGCGGTCATCGGGTCCTGGAAGACCATGGCGATGTCCTTGCCCACCACCTTGCGCCGTTGCCGGCCGCTGAGCTTGAGCATGTCGGTGCCGTCGAACGTCAGGGCGTCGGCGGTAATGCGCCCAGGCGCATCGATCAGGCCCATCAGGGCCATCATGGTGACCGATTTACCCGAGCCGGACTCGCCGACGATCGCCAGGATCTCGCCGGCGTCCACCGCCAGGTCCAGGCCATCGACCACCGGTACGGCAGTGGCGTCGCCGAAGCGCACGTTCAGGTTGTTGATCTGTAACAGTGACATGGCGTTCTCCTCAGGCGGCGTTCTTGAGTTTCGGGTCCAGCGCATCGCGCAGGCCGTCGCCCATCAGGTTGATTGCCAACACACTGAGCAGAATGGTCAGGCCGGGCAGGCTCACCACCCACCAGGCACGCTCGATGTAGTCACGCGCCGAAGCCAGCATGGTGCCCCACTCGGGGGTGGGCGGCTGCACGCCCAGGCCAAGGAAGCCCAGGGCGGCGGCGTCGAGGATCGCCGAGGAAAAACTCAAGGTGGCCTGCACGATCAACGGTGCCATGCAGTTGGGCAGCACCGTGACGAACATCAGGCGTGGCAAGCCGGCGCCGGCCAGGCGTGCGGCCGTGACGTAGTCGCGGTTCAGCTCGCCCATCACGGCGGCGCGGGTCAGGCGCACGTAAGAGGGCAGCGACACGATGGCGATCGCAATCACCGTGTTGATCAGGCCTGGGCCGAGAATGGCGACGATCGCCACCGCCAGCAGCAGCGACGGCAGGGCCAGCATCACGTCCATCAGGCGCATGATCGACGGGCCCAGCAGTTGCGGGAAGAACCCGGCCAGCAGGCCTAGCAGGATGCCCGGGATCAGCGACATCACCACCGAGGACAGGCCGATCAGCAGCGACAGCCGCGCGCCCTGGATCAGGCGTGAAAGCAGGTCGCGGCCGAGTTCGTCGGTGCCAAGGATGAACTGCCAGGTGCCGCCCTCCAGCCACACCGGTGGGGTCAACAGGAAGTCGCGGTACTGCTCGCTGGGGTCATGGGGGGCGACCCATGGCGCGAACAGCGCGCAGAACACCACCAGGCACATGAACGCCAGGCCCATCACCGCGCCTTTGTTGCGCGCGAAGGCTTGCCAGAATTCTTTGTACGGCGAAGGGTAGAGCAGGCTTTGGTCCACCGGGCTGGCCGGCGACACGGATTTCGGAATCGGGCTAGTCATGGCAAGGGCCTCAGCGCTGATGACGGATGCGTGGGTTGGCCAGGCCGTAGAGAATGTCCACGACGAAGTTGACCAGGATTACCAGGCAGGCGATCAGCAGGATGCCGTTCTGGACCACGGGGTAGTCACGGGCGCCGATGGCTTCGATCAGCCATTTGCCGATGCCCGGCCAGGAGAAGATGGTTTCGGTCAGCACCGCACCGGCCAACAGCGTGCCGACCTGCAGGCCGAACACGGTGAGCACCGGGATCAATGCGTTGCGCAGGCCATGCACGAACACTACCCGGGCCGGCGATAGGCCTTTGGCACGGGCTGTACGGATGTAGTCTTCGCGCAGCACTTCAAGCATCGATGAGCGGGTCATGCGCGCGATTACCGCCAGCGGGATGGTGCCGAGCACGATGGCAGGCAGAATCAGGTGCATCACCGCGTCCTTGAATGAGCCTTCCTCATCGCTGAGCAGGGTATCGATCAGCATGAAGCCGGTTTTCGGCTCGATGTCGTAGAGCAGGTCGATGCGCCCGGACACCGGGGTCCAGCCCAGGCTCACCGAGAAGAACATGATCAGGATCAGACCCCACCAGAAGATCGGCATCGAATAGCCCGCCAGGGATATGCCCATTACCCCGTGGTCGAACAGCGAGCCGCGTTTGAGCGCCGCGATCACCCCGGCCAGCAGGCCGACCACGCCAGCGAACAACAGCGCGGCAAAGGCCAGTTCCAGGGTGGCCGGGAACAAGGTCAGGAACTCCCGCCACACGCTTTCGCGGGTGCGCAGCGATTCACCCAGGTCGCCCTGGGCCAGCTTGCCGACATAGTCCAGGTACTGGACCGGCAGGGGTTTGTTCAAGCCCAGGCGCTCCATGGCCTGGGCATGCATTTCGGGGTCGACCCTGCGCTCGCCCATCATCACTTCCACCGGGTCGCCGGGGATCAGGCGTATGAGCGCGAAAGTCAGCAACGTGATGCCGAAAAAAGTCGGTATCAGCAGGCCAAGGCGCCGGGCAATAAAACTCAACATTGTCGGGGTTACCTCATCAGACCGTACGGCCAGCAGCACGCTACGGCAGTGCCGCCGGTTCCCTGCTGGGCGCCGGCGGTCGTCGTTGTTCTACTTCACCCGGGTGGTGGCGAAGTTGTTTTTGGCCAGAGGGCTGATCACGTAGCCCTCTACATTGTCACGCATGGCGGTGAACATCTTCGGGTGGGCCATGCTGATCCACGGTTGGTCGTCATCGTACACCTTCAATGCCTCGCTATAGAGCCTTGCCCGTTCGTCGTTGTCGACCACCTCGCGGGCTCGGCTGATCAGCTCCTGGAACTTAGGGTTGCACCAGCGCGCATAGTTCTCGCCGGTCTTGGCCGCCTCGCAACTGAGCAGGGGGGTGAGGAAGTTGTCCGGGTCGCCGTTGTCGCCCGCCCAGCCGGTGGACACCAGGTCGGCTTCACCGCGCTTGGCGCGGCGCAGCATCTCGGCCCACTCCATCACACGGATATCCAGCTTCAGGCCGATCTGGCCGAGGTCGGCCTGCAGCATCTCGGCCGACAGGCGCGGGTTGGGGTTGGTCATGCCACCGCCGTTGCGGGTGAACAGGGTGATGACGGTGCCCTCCGGCACATCCGCCTCCTTGAGCAGGGCGCGCGCCTTGGCAAGGTCACGCGGCGGGTTCTGGTTGGCCGGGTTGAAGCCCATCATGCTGGGCGGGTAGGGGTTCACCCCGACCAACGCATTACCTTTGCCGAACAGCTGGTCGACGTGGGTCTGGCGGTCGAATGCCATGTTGATGGCTTTACGCACACGCACGTCGCTGAGGTACTTGTGCTGGGTGTTCATGGCAACATAGCCGGTCACCAGCGCTTCGGTTTCGGCCACCTTGAGGGTGCGGTCGGCCTTGATCGAGGGCACGTCGTCCGGCTTGGGGTACAGCGCCACCTGGCACTCGTTGGCGCGCAATTTCTGCAGGCGCACATTGCTGTCGGTGGCAATGGCGAAGATCAGGGCGTCGGCCGGCGGTTTGCCGCGGAAGTAGTCGGGGTTGGGTTTGAAGCGGACCTGCGCGTCCTTGTTGTAGCGCTGGAAGATGAACGGCCCGGTGCCGATGGGTTTGCTGTTCAGCTCGGCGGTCTTGCCGGCCTTGAGCAACTGGTCGCCGTATTCTGCCGAATAGATAGAGGTGAAGCCCATGGCCATGTCATGCAGGAACGGTGCTTCGGGGCGGGTGAGGGTGATCACCACGGTATGCTCGTCGGTCTTGTCCACCGCCTTGAGCAACTGGCTGAAGGCCATGCTCTCGAAGTACGGGTAGCCGACGCTGGTCTTGTCGTGCCACGGGTGCGCCGGGTCCAGCTGGCGCCGCAGGCTCCACAGCACATCGTCGGCGTTGAATTCGCGGGTGGGTGTGAAGTAGTCGGTGCTGTGGAACTTCACGCCCTTGCGCAGGTGAAAGGTATAGGTCAGGCCATCTGCTGAAATGTCCCAGCGCTCGGCCAGGGCCGGCTCGATGTCGGTGGTCCCGGGCTTGAAGTCCACCAGGCGGTTGAACAGTGTTTCAGAGGACGCATCGAAGGTGACGCCGGTGGTGTACTGGACCACGTCGAAGCCCTCCGGGCTGGCTTCGGTGCAGACCACCAGCGGCTTGGCCGCCAGTTGCGTGGCACTGCCGAGCACCAGCGCAGCCAGCGCCAGGCGTAGCGGTCGCGACTTGATGAAAACTCTGTGCATGGGTTGAAGACTCCCTGCGTGCATTGATTCCAGCGTAGCCGCCAAGGCCCGCCGTGCAGCGGGCCGTGGCGCAAACGGTCAGAGAATGTTGAATGGGATGGTGGTGACCACGCGGAACTCGTCCAGGCTGCCATCGGCCTGCGCCTTGCTGGCGCGGTGCGTGGTGTAGGTGGCGCGGATACTGGTGTCCTTCAACGGCCCGCTCTGCACCGCGTAGCTGGTGCCGATACCCCACTCGTAGTGGGTTTCGCCATCCAGGCCCCTCACGTCATAGGCGGTGCCACGGTAGTGGGTGCCATCGATGCCCCAGCCGCGGGCGTTGTACAGGTTGAACTTCAAGCCTGGCACGCCGTAGGGCGCCATGTTCAGCACGTAGGAAATCTGCAGGGATTTCTCGTTCGGGCCGTTGAAGTCCGAGAGCAACGAGTTGGCCAGGAAAATGCCGTTGGTTTCGTGCAGGTAGTCGAAGTATTCGTTGCCGTTGACCTGCTGCCACGAAGCGCTGAGGGTGTGCGCCTGGTGGGTCAGGCCGAACGACAGGCTGTAGGTGTCGTTGTCGATCTTGCCCATTTTCTGGCTGCCGGCGTCGACTGTCTTGTAGTAGTTCAGGCCAGTGGTCAGGCTGAGCACCGCACTGTCGCCAAGCACGTGGTTGGCGCCGAAGTAGTACTGGTTCCAGAAGTCATCGACTTTGGTGGCGTACAGGCTGGTGCTCAGGCTCTTGAACGGCTGGTAGTTGATGCCGGCAGTGCTGGCACGGTCGGTTTCCACGCCAGTGGCGCTGTACTCGCTGCGGAACTTGCTGAGGCTTTGCTCGGTACGCGGCGAAACGCGGTCGAAGGTGCCCAGGTCGAAGTTGAGGTTGTCGAACTCGGCGCTGTGCAGGAATACGCCCTGGAAGCTCGACGGCAGGGCACGGTTGCCGATGTAGGCGATCATGGGTGTGTCCACCGATTGCCTGCCCAGGGTGAGTGTGGTGTTGGACACGCGTGCCTTGATGTTGCCCAGGCCCAGCTTGCTCCACTGGCCGATGGGGTCGCCGTCGCTGTGGGTGAGGGTGCGGTTGTTGGGGCCGGCTACGGCCTGGCGGCTCTGCTGCAGCGCAATCGCATTGTAGCCGGCGGCCTCGACGGCGATGCCGACGGTACCCTCGGTAAAGCCGGAGCTGTAGTTGAGGATGGTGCCCTGCACCCAGTTCTCACGGCTGTGGGTGTCGTGGCGGGTGCCGTCGTTCTTGTAGTACTTCCACAGGGGGGCGCGCGCCGCGCGTTCGCGGGCGTACCAGTTACGGGTGCTGCCGGACAGGTTCTGCCCCTCGATAAAACCGCTGGCCTGGGCTTGCTCGCTGGTGCTCTTGAGGGTGATGGGAATGAACGCCTGGCTTTGCGGGTCAGCCTGGGCCACGGTGGTCACTGCACTGATGGATAAGGCCAGTGCGCTCAAGGTGAATAGTTTCAAGTTGAAGCTCCCTTTCTTTTCTAGTTATGGCCGGCCTTGTGGGCCGGGTGCTTGCTGCGGTGTTGCCAGGGTTGCCGCGGGGTTGCCGGGCTTGATCCGGACGCTGTGTTGCCTGTACCGGCGAAGCGGCCGGTGCAGGTTGGCCATCAGTCAACACTCACACCGGAGAAATCATTGCGCCCAAACGGGCTGACCTTGAATTGGGAAACCTTGACGCTGAGCGGCTGGTTGACGGTGGAATGGGCCACCGGGGTGATCGGCACCTGCTGCTTGAGGCGCTGCTGTGCCTGCTGGTACAGGGCGCTGCGTTGCACCGGGTCGCTCACGCGCTTGGCCTGCATGACCAGGCTGTCGTACTGCGGATCGCACCACTGCGAGTAGTTGTTGCTGCCAATGGCGGCGCAGCTGTAGAGGGTGCCCAGCCAGTTGTCGGGGTCGCCGTTGTCACCGGTCCAGCCGATCAGGGCGATGTCGTGCTCGCCGTTTTTCATGCGCTTTATGTATTCCCCCCACTCGTAGCTGACGATGCGCACCTTGAGGCCGAGTTTGTTCCAGTCGGCCTGCAGCATTTCGGCCATCAGCTTGGCGTTGGGGTTTTACGGGCGCTGCACCGGCATGGCCCACAAGGTGACCTCGGTACCTGGCGCTACGCCGGCCTGGCGCAGCAGTTGGCGGGCCTTTTCCGGGTTGTAAGGGGCATCCTTGAGGCTGTTGTCGTAGGACCATTGGGTCGGTGGCATGGCGTTGACTGCCAACTGGCCGGCGTCCTGGTACACCGCCTGGATGATGGCTTGCTTGTTCACCGCCATGTCCAGCGCCTGGCGTACTTCCAGGCGGTCGAACGGTGCATGGCGGGTGTTGTAGGCGATGTAGCCGAGGTTGAAGCCCGGCTGCTGCAGCACCTGCAGCTGGCTGTCGGCGCGAAGGGCCGGCAGGTCGGCGGGGCGCGGGTGCAGGGTGACCTGGCATTCGTTGCGGCGCAGTTTCTGGATGCGCACCGAGGGGTCTACGTTGATCGAAAACACCAGGTTGTCGAGCTTGACCTGCTCGGGGGCCCAGTAGGCCTTGTTGCCCTTGTAGCGGATCTGCGAGTCCTTCTGGTAGCGCTGGAACACGAACGGGCCGGTGCCGATCGGGTGCTGGTTGATGTCACTGGCACGCCCGCTGGCCAGCAGCTGCTCGGCGTACTCGGCAGAGAGGATCGAGGCGAAGCTCATGGCCAGGTTCTGAATGAATGCGGCATCCACCGCGTTCAGGGTGAACACCACGGTCAGAGGGTCGCGTTTCTCGACCCGGGCGATGTTCTTGTCCAGGCCCATGCTGATGAAATAGGGGAACTCGGTGGGGTAGGCCTGGCGGAACGGGTGGGCTTTGTCGAGCATGCGGTTGAAGGTGAACAGCACGTCGTCGGCATTGAAGTCGCGGCTGGGCGTGAAGGCCTTGTTGCTGTGGAACCTGACCCCTTCACGCAGGTGGAAGGTATAGCTCAAGCCGTCGTCGGACACCTCCCAGCGGGTAGCCAGGGCAGGGTGCACGGCGGTGCCGCCACGTTCGAACTCGACCAGGCGGTTGTAGATCGGTTCGGCGGCGTCGTTGTCGGTGGCGGTGGTGTACTGGGCGGTGTCGAAACCGGCAGGGCTGCCTTCGGAGCAGAACACCAGGCTGTTGGCGTACAGGTGGGGGGCCTGGCTGATCAGGCCCAGGGCCAGCAGGGCAGCAAGTCGGGTGGCGTGGCGCATGGCAAGTCCTTTTCCTCTGTTTGCACCGCCTACGGGTACGAATGGCGGCAACAGTGTGCCGACCCCGCAGCGGATAGCTGCAGGCCGACAGAAATCAGTGATTGGAGGGGAGGGCACCCACCGCCTGGCGGGTGCCGGGGCTACCCTATTTGTCCACGCTGACGCCGTAGAAGGCGTTCAGCGCGAACGGGCTGATCTTGAAGTCCTTCACCTTGACGCTCATCGGCTGGTAGACGGTGGAGTGGGCGATCGGGGTGATCGGCACCTGCTCCTTGAGGATGCGCTGTGCCTGCTGGTACAGCTCGGTGCGCTTGGCTTGGTCGGAGGTGGCCTTGGCCTGTTTGATCAGGCTGTCGTAGGGCTTGTAGCACCACTTGGAGAAGTTGTTGCCGTCAATGGCATCGCAGCCGTAGAGGGTGCCTAGCCAGTTGTCCGGGTCACCGTTGTCGCCGCTCCAGCCAATCAGCATGGCGCCCTGTTCGCCGGCTTTGGAGCGCTTGATGTACTCGCCCCACTCATAGCTGACAATTTTTGCCTTGATGCCGATCTTGGCCCAGTCGGACTGCAGCATTTCGGCCATCAGCTTGGCATTGGGGTTGTACGGGCGTTGCACGGGCATGGCCCACAGGGTGATTTCGGTGCCTTCCTTGATGCCGGCTTCCTTGAGCAGTTGTTTGGCTTTTTCCGGGTCGAACGGTGCGTCCTTGATGCTGGTGTCATACGACCACTGCGTGGGCGGCATGGCGTTGACCGCCAACTGGCCGGCGCCCTGGTAGACCGACTCGATGATGCGCTTCTTGTCCACGGCCATGTCCAGCGCCTGGCGCACTTTCAGCTGGGCCATGGGGTTGGGCTGGTTGCTGCCCTTGATCTGGTCCATCACGTTATAGGCGATGTAACCCAGGTTGAAGCCGGCCTGCTGGGGCATCTGCAGGTTCTTGTCGGCCTTCAGCGGCTCGATATCGGCCGGGCGTGGGAACAGGGTGACCTGGCATTCGTTCTTTTTCAGCTTCTGCATGCGCACCGAGGCGTCGGTGGTGATGGCGAAGATCAGGTTGTCGATCTTCACGTCCTCGGGCTTCCAGTAGTCCTTGTTGCCCTTGAAGCGGATCTGCGCGTCCTTCTGGTACTTGCTGAACACGAACGGGCCGGTGCCGATCGGCTTCTGGTTGATGTCGGCGGCCTTGCCGTTCTTGAGCAACTGGTCGGCGTATTCGGCGGACTGGATCGAGGCGAAGCTCATGGCCAGGTTCTGGATGAACGCTGCATCGACCTCGTTGAGGGTGAACTTGACGGTGTGCTCGTCAAGCTTCTCCAGCTTGGCGATGTTCTTGTCCATGCCCATGTCGGTGAAGTACGGGAACTCGGTCGGGTAGGCCTTGCGGAAGGGGTGGTCCTTGTCGAGCATGCGGTTGAAGGTGAACAGCACGTCGTCGGCGTTGAACGGGCGGGTCGGCTTGAAGTAGTCGGTGGTGTGGAACTTCACCCCCTCGCGCAGGTGGAAGGTGTAGGTCTTGCCATCGTCGGACACGTCCCAGCGGGTGGCCAGGCCGGGTATCACTGCAGTGCCGCCGCGTTCGAACTGCGTCAGGCGGTTGAAGACGGTTTCGGCCGAGGCGTCGAAGTCGGTGCCGGTAGTGTATTGCCCTGGATCGAAGCCGGCCGGGCTGCCTTCGGAGCAGAACACCAGGTTGGACGCGGCAAGTGCCGACGGAGCACCGGTGAGCAAGCCTGCACCGAGCAGGAACGGTATGACTGCGTGTTTGAGCATGGTGGCCTCATTTTTGTCATTTTTCGAGTGAGGTGGCCTCGTGAGCCGACCTGCGGATACTTATGCAGGGGATGTTCCCAATGCAACAGGTACAAGGATAGTTGGCGCCGGAAATGTGGCACGAACGTACATGGATGTCGCATCGCTATAACTTTCGGCGAAGTTAAACGTTTGCGTGGGCAAAATGATGGCTTTTTTCGAGGTGTTTCGAGGCGGGAATTTTGTAGGATGCACCTGAACGGTGCGTAAGAAAGGTCTGAAACGCTTTTTTCAGCCCCCACACGGCCCCTGTAGGAGCGGCCTTGCGTCGCGATGGGCCGCGCGCAGCGGCCCCCTGTGCAGCACACTGCTACAGCAGGGGAGCGCCCCCGGCCCGTCGCGACCCCAGGCCGCCGAGACCGGCGCTAGTTGCTTAAGGCATCTGCACTTCAATCAACCCATCAGCATTCATGCTCACCTCGCTGGTACCGGCTTCGATGTCGGGCGCCGGCGCCGCTTCATCTGCGCTCATGGCCTTCATGGCCATGGGGGCGCTGCGCAGGTACGGCCGTGGGTAGCCGCTGCTGTTCAGGTTCAGGCTGACCACTTTGTAGCCTGTGCCGCCCAAGGCTTGCGTGGCCAGTTGTGCACGGGCCTTGAACGCATCCACGGCATCCTTGAGCAGCTCGTCTTCGCTGGACTTGCGCGTGGCCGGCGCGATGGAGAAGTCCATGCCACCCATTTTCAGCTCTTGCAGCAGGTCGGCGGTCAGTTGCGAGAGGGCCGGGAAATCGGCGCTTTCCAGGCGCAGCTCGGCGCGCTCACGCCAGCCGGTGATCTTCTGGCCTTTGCTGTCGTAAACGGGGTAGCTGTTGCGGCTGCCCTGGCTGATCTTCACATCCTTGACCTGGCGCGACTGCTGCACGGCCTTGTTCATGGTTTCTGTGATCTGCTTGGCGAGCTTGCCGGGGTCGCTGTTCTGCGCTTCGCTATACAAGGTCACGACCATCAGGTCGCGCGCCACTTCCTTGCTGACCTCGGCGCGCAGCGATACCTGGTTGTAGCGCGGTTCATCGGCCGCCAGTGCCGGCAGGCTGGCGAGCAGGCCGCAAGACATGATCAGGGCGGCGCCGTGACGTGGAATGTGCATGTGGTACTCCTTGGCAATAAAAGGCGTGGGCGCTGGTCATCCATGCCACGCATGGCCAATCAGACCGGCATCAGTGTAGTGGGTTCAACAGTGCCATCATGACAGTGTGACAAAGTGTGGCGCTTTGCCGCAGCGCTGCAGCAGGGGGCCCGGCTTCGGTATACTCCAGCCGATTTTCTGGAGCACTCATCAGGAGAGCTCATGCTCGCCGCCGTACAACCGTTGTCCGCTACCCGCCAGAACCTCTGGCGCCTGACCGTCATTCGTGTGCTGGTTCTGGCTGCCCAGGCCGGCTCGGTCGGTGTCGCCTACTGGACCGAATTGCTGCCCTTACCCTGGCTATCGCTGGCCGGTACCTTGGCCTTGTCGTCGCTGCTGTGTGCCTTCACCGCCCTGCGCCTGCGCTTGTCGGTGCCCGTCACCGAAATGGAATACGCCCTGCAGCTGGCCTGTGACCTGTTGATCCACAGTGCCTTGCTGTATTACTCCGGCGGCTCGACCAACCCGTTCGTGTCCTACTACCTGGTACCGTTGGCCATTGCCGCAGTGACCCTGCCGTGGCTGTATTCGCTGATCCTGTCCGGTATCGCCCTGACCGCCTACAGCTTGCTGCTGGTGCAGTTCTACCCGCTCGAAGGCCTGCCCATGGCGCGGGACAAGATGCAGGTGTACGGCATGTGGCTGAGTATTGCCCTGGCGGCGGCGGTGATCACCTTCTTCGCGGCACGCATGGCTGAAGAGCTGCGGCGCCAGGAGCAACTGCGCTCCGAGCGGCGTGAAGAAAGCCTGCGCGACGAGCAGTTGCTGGCCGTAGCCACCCAGGCCGCCGGCGCCGCTCATGAGCTGGGTACGCCGCTGGCCACCATGAGTGTGCTGATCAATGAAATGCGCCAGGACCACACCGACCCGCTGTTGCAGGAAGACCTGCAAATCCTTCAGGACCAGGTGAAGCTGTGCAAGGAAACCCTGCAGCAACTGGTACGCGCCGCTGAAGCCAACCGCCGCCTGGCGGTGGTCGAGCAGGATGTCACCGCCTGGCTGGACGAAGCGCTGAACCGCTGGCACCTGATGCGCCCGGAAAGCAGCTACCGCTTCCAGCGCCTGCGTGACGGCCAGGTGCCGCGCCTGACCCCGCCACCGGACCTGACCCAGGCGCTGCTGAACCTGTTGAACAATGCGGCCGATGCCTGCCCCGATGACCTTGAAGTGCGCCTTGACTGGGACGCTCAGGATATCGTGATCAGCATCCGCGACCATGGCCCTGGCGTGCCGCCGGCCATTGCCGAAGCCATCGGCAAACCCTTCATTACCACCAAGGGCAAAGGTTTCGGCCTGGGCCTGTTCTTGAGCAAGGCCAGCGTGACCCGTGCGGGCGGTTCGGTAAAACTTTATAGTCATGAGCAGGGTGGCACCCTGACCGAACTGCGCCTGCCCTATGGCAAGCGAGGAGATGAATGATGAGCGAAGAAAACCAGGTCGAGAGCGAAGAGCTGCCGCACCTGCTGCTGGTGGATGACGATGCCACCTTCACCCGGGTCATGGCGCGCGCCATGAGCCGTCGCGGGTTCCGCGTGAGCATTGCCGGTTCCGCCGAAGAGGGCTTGATCCTGGCCCAGCAGGACCTGCCGGACTACGCCACGCTGGACTTGAAGATGGACGGCGACTCCGGCCTGGTGCTGCTGCCCAAGCTGCTGGAGCTGGACCCGGAAATGCGCGTGGTGATCCTGACCGGTTATTCGAGCATTGCCACAGCGGTGGAGGCGGTCAAGCGCGGCGCCTGCAACTACCTGTGCAAACCGGCTGATGCCGACGACGTGCTGGCGGCGTTGCTGTCGGAGCACACCGACCTGGACGCGTTGGTGCCGGAAAACCCGATGTCGGTCGACCGCCTGCAGTGGGAGCATATCCAGCGTGTGCTGACCGAGCACGATGGCAATATTTCGGCCACCGCACGGGCGCTGGGCATGCACCGGCGGACCTTGCAGCGCAAACTGCAGAAGCGTCCGGTTCGGCGCTGATTCATATTGCCTGTACCGGCCCCATCGCTGGCAAGCTGGCGATAGGGCCGGTGTGGACAGAAATTTATCTGTAACACCCCGCGATCCCCGCAAATCCCGGCTGTTGGCGTATCATTGCCACCTGACGGCAACCCCTCCAGGATCGCTAGCGCATGCTCGCCCTTCTCATCCAGACGCTGAATATCACGGCACCGGTTTTCGCCATGCTGTTCATGGGCGTGCTGCTCAAACGCATTCGCCTGATCGACGACAACTTCAACCAGGTCGCTTCGCAGCTGGTGTTCAACGTGTGCATGCCGGCCCTGCTGTTCCTGGGCATCTACCACGCTGACCTGGCTACGGCGGTCCAGCCCGGTGTCATCCTGTACTTCATCGTCGCGACCCTGATCGGCTTCGCCCTTGCCTGGGGCATGGCTATCTGGCGCAGCCCCATGGCCGATCGCGGTATCTATGCCCAAGGCGCCTTTCGCGGCAACAACGGCGTCATTGGCCTGGCCTTGGCCGCCAGCCTGTACGGGGACTATGGTATTTCCCTGGGGGCGGTACTCGCCGGCGTGGTCATCCTCATGTACAACTCGCTGTCCGCGGTGGTGCTGGCGGTGTACAGCCCGGACCTCAAGTCCGACCCCTGGAGCATCTGCAAGAGCATTTTCAGCAACCCGCTGATCATCAGCGTATTGGTCGCCACCCCGATGGCCTACGGCCAGGTGCCGCTGCCCAACTGGTTGCTCACTTCAGGCGACTATCTGGCGCAGATGACCCTGCCACTGGCGCTGATCTGCATCGGCGGCACCCTGTCGCTGGCGGCACTGCGCGACAGTGGCCGCCTGGCCATCGATGCCAGCCTGGTGAAGATGGTGTGGTTACCGCTGCTCGGCACTCTGGGTGCCTGGCTGTGTGGTTTTCGCGGTGCGGAGCTGGGCATTCTGTTCCTGTACATCGGTAGCCCGACGGCGGCCGCCAGCTACGTGATGGCGCGCGCGGCCAACGGCAACCACCAATTGGCGGCGTCGATCATCGTGATCACCACGTTGATGGCAGCAATCACCACCAACATTGGTATTTTCATCTTGCAGTGGGGCGGATGGATCTAGATCCTCGACTGCAAACAACAGCAACAGCACTGCCTCACTGAGCTAAAGGACACTTCATGCAAGACCAGAGCACGCCCGAGCGGTTACAGCGCGGGCTGAAGAATCGCCACATCCAGCTGATTGCGCTGGGTGGGGCCATCGGTACCGGGCTGTTCCTGGGCATCGCCCAGACCATCCAGCTGGCTGGCCCATCGGTACTGCTGGGTTACGCCATCGCCGGCCTGATGGCCTTCCTGATCATGCGCCAGTTGGGTGAAATGGTGGTGGAAGAGCCGGTTGCCGGTAGCTTCAGCCATTTTGCCCACCAGTACTGGAGCGAGTTCGCCGGTTTCGTCTCGGGCTGGAACTACTGGGTGGTGTACGTGCTGGTCGGCATGGCCGAGCTCACGGCTGTGGGTATCTACGTGCAGTACTGGTGGCCGGAATTCCCGACCTGGGCCACTGCGGCGATCTTTTTCGTGGTGATCAACCTGATCAACCTTACCCAGGTAAAGGTCTATGGCGAAATGGAGTTCTGGTTCGCCTTGGTCAAGGTGGTGGCCATTGTCAGCATGATCGGCTTCGGTGCCTGGTTGCTGAGCAGCGGGCAGGGCGGCGCCGATGCCAGCGTAGCCAACCTGTGGCAGTACGGCGGGTTCTTCCCCAATGGCGTCAGCGGCCTGGTGATGGCGTTGGCGGTGATCATGTTCTCGTTCGGCGGCCTGGAGCTGGTGGGCATTACCGCTGCCGAGGCCGACAACCCGCGCCAGAGCATTCCCAAGGCCACCAACCAGGTGGTGTACCGTATCCTCATTTTCTACATCGGCGCGCTGGCCGTGCTGCTGTCGTTGTACCCGTGGCAGAAGGTGGTGCAAGGCGGTAGCCCGTTCGTGATGATCTTCCACGAACTGGACAGCGACCTTGTGGCCACCATTCTCAACATTGTGGTGCTTACCGCGGCGCTGTCGGTGTACAACAGCTGCGTGTATGCCAACAGCCGCATGCTGTTCGGCCTGGCCAGCCAGGGCGATGCGCCGCGCCAGTTGCTGAAGGTCAGCCGCAGCGGCGTGCCCCTGACCGCACTGGGGGTATCGGCGTTCGCCACCGGCTTGTGCGTAGTGATCAATTACCTGATGCCGGGCGAGGCCTTTGGCTTGTTGATGGCCCTGGCGGTATCGGCGCTGGTGATCAACTGGGCGAGCATCAGCATCACCCACCTGAAGTTCCGCAAAGCCAAGCTGGCCGCGGGCATCACCCCGTTCTACAAGAGCCTGGGGCACCCGCTGACCAACTACCTGTGCCTGGCATTCATCGTGTTGATCCTGGTGGTGATGTACCTGACCCCGCCGATTCGCATTTCAGTGATGCTGATACCGGCATGGATTGCCGCGCTGTGGGTGGCCTTCAAGCTGAAGAAGGCTCGCCAGGCGAAGTACTGAGTCGAGCTTGTGCGTGAGGGGCAGGCCGCCAGCCTTTCGCCGCCTGGTGGCCCTGGCGCGTCGCCTATCCATGCCCCTCAGTGCTGCCGTCGCCAGGCGCGCACGGTGGTGTACAGCAGCACCAGGGCCAGTACCGGCAGCACGTAGAACAGCATCAGCCGCTCAAGGCGGCCGGCCAGCGGCAGCCCCATGGTGAAGGCCGCGACGTGCAGGCCATAAGCCAGGTACAGGCACAGGAAGACCAGCCCTTCGGCGCGGGTAATGCGGTAGCCGGAATAGAACACCGGCATACTCAGTACGGCAACGCCGAGCATCACGGGCAGGTCGAACGACAGTGCATTGGGTGAAATCGACAGCGGCTGTGGGGTCACCAGTGCGGTCAGGCCCAGCACCGCCAGCAGGTTGAACAGGTTGCTGCCAATGACCGTGCCCACGGCGATCTCCCGCTCGCCCCGCAGGGCCGCAATCAAGGCAGCGGCCAATTCCGGCAGGGAGGTGCACACAGCGACCACGGTCAGCCCTATGACGCGCTCGGACAGGCCCAGGTCGGTGGCCACCTCGACGGCGGCTTCAAGCAGCAAGTGGCCTGCCAGGGTCAACAGGCCCAGGCCGAACAGCACCTGCAGCACGGTGGCTGGCCAGAAGCGCCCGGCGCTGGCCTGGGCGGCATCGGGGGCAGGGTAGGTGCGTGCGTAATGGCGCGACTGGTGCCAGAGCATGGCCAGGTAGCCGGCCAGGCCCAGCAACAGCAACCCGCCTTCGAACCGGCCCAGCTGGCCGTTGGCGCACAGTGCGTAGACCAGGCCGCTGGCGAGGATCATCAGCGGTATGTCCAGGCGTACCAACTGGCGCGAAACCCGCAGTGGGATAATCAATGCGGCCAGGCCGAGCACTACCAGCACATTGAAGATATTGCTGCCGACCACGCTGCCGACCGCTACATCCGGCGCGCCCTGGTAGGCCGCCTGCAGGCTGACGGTCAACTGTGGTGCGGTGCTGCCGAAGGCGACCAGGCTCAGGCCGATGATCAGCGGGCGCACGTGCAGGCGCTGCGCCAGGCGCAGGGCTGCGCGCACCAGCAGTTCGGCGCCGCCTACCAGCAACAGCAGGGCTGTGCCCAGTTGCAGCAGGCTGAAAGTGGGAAGGGTGGCCAAGTCGAAAATGGTCGAACTCCTGTCGCGTCAGTCGCTAAGCCCTTGTACCCGCACCCGCGCTGTGCCGCTACGCAGCATGCCGATTTTTTCGGCGGCGGCGCGTGACAGGTCGATCAGCCGGCCGCGGGTATGCGGGCCACGGTCGTTGATGCGTACCACCACACTGCGCTGGTTGGCCATGTTGGTCACCAGAACGCGGCTGCCAAACGGCAGGCTGCGGTGGGCG
The DNA here is from genome assembly GCF_003935475.1 of Pseudomonas sp. p99-361. Lineage (NCBI taxonomy): Bacteria > Pseudomonadati > Pseudomonadota > Gammaproteobacteria > Pseudomonadales > Pseudomonadaceae > Pseudomonas > Pseudomonas sp. p99-361. The sequence continues at coordinate 24,730 of NZ_RHQO01000028.1, forward strand.
GCGGTAAAGCCGTGCTGGTTGAACGGTTCGCCGCTGGCGGTGCGTTTGCCGTGGTGGCGCGAGCCGTAATAGGAAGCGGTGCCGGTCTGGTCGTAACCGCGCGGGTCGATGTCATGGCTGGCGCAGCCGGCCAGGAACGAAAACAGGGCGAGGGTGCCGAGGGATCGTTTTAGCAAGTCAGGTGCTCTCCTAGTGCGACGCTCCCACAGGTCGGCGCTGTACCTGTGGGAGCGGGCATGCCCGCGAACGAGGGCGAAGCCCTCGCAGGACTACAGGGACAAAACAATCACCCTTCGAGCTTGGCCTTGAGCATTTGGTTCACCTGCCCCGGGTTGGCCTTGCCTTTGGAGGCTTTCATGGCCTGGCCGACGAAGAAGCCGAACATCTTGCCACGCTTGGCTTCATCAGCCGCGCGGTACTGTTCCACCTGCTCGGCATTGGCGGCCAGCATTTCGTCGAGCATCTTCTCGATTGCGCCGGTGTCGGTGACCTGCTTCAGGCCTTTGCTTTCGATGATGCTGTCGGCATCGCCTTCACCGCCAGCCATGGCTTCGAACACGGTCTTGGCGATCTTGCCGCTGATGGTGTTATCGCGGATGCGCAGCAGCATGCCACCCAGTTGCGCAGCGCTGACCGGTGCCTGGTCGATCTCCACGCCCAACTTGTTCAGCAGGCTCCCCAGTTCGACCATGACCCAGTTGGCGGCCAGCTTGGCGTCACCGCCAATTTTCACCACTTCTTCGAAGTAGTCGGCCTGTTCGCGGCTGGAGGCCAGCACGTTGGCATCGTAGGCCGACAGGCCGTACTGGCGCTGGAAGCGCTCGACCTTCTGCGGCGGCAGCTCGGGCAGGGCAGCGCGGATGCTGTCGAGGTAGCTGTCTTCGATCACGACCGGCAGCAGGTCCGGGTCGGGGAAGTAACGGTAGTCGTTGGCTTCCTCTTTGCTGCGCATGGAACGGGTTTCATCTTTGTTCGGGTCGTATAGGCGGGTTTCCTGCACCACCTTGCCGCCATCCTCGATCAGGTCGATCTGGCGCTGGATCTCGCTGTTGATGGCACGCTCGATGAAGCGGAACGAGTTGACGTTCTTGATCTCGCAGCGGGTACCGAATTCAGCCTGGCCTTTCGGGCGGATCGACACGTTGCAGTCGCAACGCAGCGAGCCCTCGGCCATGTTGCCGTCGCAGATGCCCAGGTAGCGCACCAGTGCGTGGATCGCCTTGACGTACGCCACGGCCTCCTTGGCGCTGCGCATGTCAGGCTCGGACACGATCTCCAGCAGCGGTGTGCCGGCGCGGTTCAGGTCAATGCCGGTAGAGCCGCTGAAGTCTTCGTGCAGGCTTTTGCCTGCGTCTTCTTCCAAGTGCGCGCGGGTGACCCCGATGCGCTTGATGGTGCCGTCTTCCAGGGCGATGTCCAAGTGGCCCTTGCCGACGATCGGCAGGTCCATCTGGCTGATCTGGTAGCCCTTGGGCAGGTCCGGGTAGAAGTAGTTCTTGCGCGCGAACACGTTGCGCTTGCCGATCTCGGCATCGATGGCCAGGCCGAACATGCAGGCCATGCGCACGGCTTCCTGGTTCAGCACCGGCAAAACGCCCGGCATGCCCAGGTCAACCAGGCTGGCCTGGGTATTCGGCTCGGAGCCGAAGGTGGTAGCGCTGCCGGAGAAGATCTTCGACTGGGTGGCGAGCTGAGTGTGGATTTCCAGCCCGATCACAACTTCCCATTGCATGTGTGAACTCCTCAGAAGCCGTTGGGGGCACGGGTGTGCCAGTCGGTCACTTGCTGGTAGCGGTGCGCGACGTTGAGCAACCGGCCTTCCTGGAAGTACGGCGCCAGCAGCTGTACGCCGACCGGCAGGCCGTCGACGAAGCCCGCGGGCATCGACAGGCCCGGCAGGCCTGCCAGGTTGGCGGTGATGGTGTAGATGTCTTCGAGGTAGGCGGCGACCGGGTCGCTGCTCTTGGCGCCCAGCTTCCAGGCCGGGTTCGGCGTGGTCGGGCCAAGGATCAGGTCAACCTCGTTGAAGGCGGCCATGAAGTCGTTCTTGATCAGGCGGCGGATCTGTTGCGCCTTCACGTAGTACGCGTCGTAGTAGCCGGCCGACAGGGCGTAGGTGCCGACCATGATGCGGCGCTGGACTTCAACGCCGAAACCTTCGCCACGCGAACGCTTGTACAGGTCGGTCAGGTCTTTGGGCGCCTCGCAGCGGTAGCCGAAGCGCACACCGTCGAAACGCGACAGGTTGGACGAGGCCTCGGCAGGTGCGATCACGTAGTACGCGGCAATGGCGTGCTGCATGTTCGGCAGGCTGATTTCCTTGACCACGGCACCGAGCTTTTCCAGCTCCTTGACGCTGGCCTGCACCAGGTCGGCAATGCGTGGGTCCAGGCCTGCACCGAAGTACTCCTTGGGCAGGCCGATGCGCAGGCCCTGCAAGGAGGCGCCGAGGTTGGCGCTGTAGTCCGGCACCGGCTCTTCGATGCTGGTGGAGTCCTTGGCGTCGAAGCCGGCCATGCCTTGCAGCAGCAAGGCGCAGTCTTCGGCGGTGCGCGCCAGTGGGCCACCCTGGTCGAGGCTGGAAGCGTAGGCGATCATGCCCCAGCGCGAAACACGACCGTACGTCGGTTTCAGGCCGGTGAGGTTGGTCAGCGCCGCCGGCTGGCGGATCGACCCGCCGGTGTCGGTGCCGGTGGTGGCTGGCAGCAGGCGCGCCGCCACGGCCGCGGCAGAACCGCCGGACGAGCCGCCTGGCACGTGTTCCAGGTTCCACGGGTTCTTCACCGCGCCGTAGTGGCTGGATTCGTTGGCCGAACCCATGGCGAACTCGTCCATGTTGGTCTTGCCCAGGGTGACCATGCCGGCTTCGGCCAGCTTGGCGACCACGGTGGCGTCATACGGCGCCTTGAAGTTGTCGAGCATCTTCGAGCCGCAGCTGGTGCGCACGCCGTTGGTGCAGAACAGGTCCTTGTGGGCGATGGGCGCACCCAACAGCGCGCCGGTCTCGCCAGCGGCGCGACGGGCGTCGGCGGCACGCGCCTGGCCCAGGGCCAGCTCGTCGGTGACGCTGATGAAGCTGTTGAGCTGTGGGTCGAGCTGCTTGATGCGCGCCAGCAGCGTGCCGGTCAGCTCTTCGGAAGAAAACGACTTGTCGGCGAGTCCGCGGGCGATCTCGGCCAGGGTCAATTGGTGCATGGCAGGCTCTATCCCTTACTCGATGACTTTGGGAACCAGGTACAGACCGCTTTCGGTCGATGGCGCGATGGCCTGGTAGGCGTCGCGCTGGTTGCTTTCGGTGACCTGGTCGGGACGCAGGCGCTGGCTGGCCTCCAGCGGGTGAGCCAGAGGCTCGATGCCAGTGGTGTCGACAGCTTGCATCTGGTCGACCAGCCCAAGAATGCTGTTGAGGGCGTCGGTAATGCGTGGCAGTTCGCCATCATTCAGGCCCAGGCGGGCCAGATGGGCGATCTTTTCCACGTCGCAGCGTTCAAGCGCCATGGGGATCTCCAAGGGAAACAAAGAACGGAATTTAGGTCCGCAGTGAGGAACATGTCAGCTTTTTGGCGGTCTAACAGCCGCGAATTTCTGCTGGCGTGCTCGGAAAAACAGCCAATTTAACATATTGGCTCCTTGCCCAAAATCCCTGCCATTGTTAGAGTTTGCCGCACTTTTTTACCCACGCTTTCCCCAGGGTCACTTTCCCATGTTCAAGAAACTGCGTGGCATGTTTTCCAGCGATCTTTCCATCGACCTGGGTACTGCCAACACCCTTATTTACGTGCGTGAGCGCGGTATCGTCCTGAATGAGCCCTCGGTTGTTGCCATCCGTACCCATGGCAACCAGAAAAGCGTCGTCGCCGTCGGTACCGAAGCCAAACGCATGCTGGGCCGTACGCCTGGCAACATTGCAGCCATTCGTCCGATGAAGGACGGCGTGATCGCCGACTTCAGCGTTTGCGAAAAAATGTTGCAATATTTCATCAACAAGGTTCACGAGAACAGCTTCCTGCAGCCAAGCCCGCGCGTGCTGATCTGCGTACCGTGCAAATCGACCCAGGTAGAGCGCCGCGCCATTCGCGAGTCGGCCCTGGGTGCCGGTGCCCGTGAAGTGTTCCTGATCGAAGAGCCAATGGCTGCCGCCATCGGCGCCGGCCTGCCGGTAGAAGAGGCCCGCGGTTCGATGGTCGTCGATATCGGTGGCGGCACCACCGAAATCGCCCTGATCTCGCTCAACGGTGTGGTCTACGCCGAGTCCGTGCGTGTTGGCGGTGACCGCTTCGACGAAGCCATCGTGACCTACGTGCGCCGCAACTACGGCAGCCTGATCGGCGAGTCCACCGCCGAGCGCATCAAGCAGGAAATCGGCACTGCCTACCCGGGCGGCGAAGTGCGCGAAGTCGACGTGCGTGGCCGTAACCTGGCCGAAGGCGTGCCGCGTGCCTTCACCCTGAACTCCAACGAAGTGCTCGAAGCGCTGCAGGAGTCGCTGGCGACCATCGTTCAGGCAGTGAAGAGCGCCCTCGAGCAATCGCCGCCCGAGCTGGCCTCCGACATCGCCGAGCGTGGCCTGGTGTTGACCGGTGGTGGTGCGCTGCTGCGTGACCTCGACAAGCTGCTGGCCCAGGAAACCGGCCTGCCGGTGATCGTCGCCGAAGACCCGCTGACCTGTGTCGCCCGTGGCGGTGGTCGCGCCCTGGAGATGATGGACAAGCACGCGATGGACCTGCTCTCCAGCGAGTGATCCTGCTCGCGGTTCATGAGCGCCCGGTTTACAGGTAGTACGCACAGTGCTACCTGTATGTGCTGGGCTGGCGCCCACACGGGCGCCGTATCCGTCAACCCGCAACCAGGCTGGTGCGTTGTCCCATGTCCAATGACCTCCTGAGTCGTCCACGAGGAACGGCCCATTAAACCGCTTTTCTCCAAGGGCCCTTCGCTGGGCGTTCGCCTGCTCGTTCTGGTGGTGCTGTCAGTCGCGTTGATGGTTGTCGACGCGCGCTTCGACGTGCTCAAACCGGTGCGCAGCCAGATGGGCCTGGTGCTGATGGAGTCGTACTGGATCACCGACTTGCCGCAGCGTGCCTGGCAGGGCGTGGCGGGCCAGTTCGGTAGCCGCACCGAACTGATTGCCGAAAACGAGAAGCTCAAGACCGAGGCCCTGCTGCTCCAGGGGCGCCTGCAGAAGCTGGCGGCCCTGACCGAGCAGAACGTGCGCCTGCGCGAATTGCTCAACTCCTCGGCGCTGGTCAACGAAAAGGTCGAAGTGGCCGAGCTGATCGGGGTCGACCCCAACCCCTTCACGCACCGTATCCTGATCAACAAGGGTGAGCGTGACGGCGTGTTCCTTGGCCAGCCGGTGCTCGATGCCCGCGGCCTGATGGGGCAGGTGGTCGAGTTGATGCCCTATACCTCGCGGGTGCTGCTGCTGACCGACACCACCCACAGCATTCCGGTGCAGGTCAACCGCAATGGCTTGCGCGCGATCGCCAGCGGTACCGGTAACCCCGAGCGCCTGGAATTGCGCCATGTGGCCGATACTGCCGACATCAAGGAAGGCGACCTGCTGGTCAGTTCCGGCATGGGCCAGCGCTTCCCGGCCGGCTACCCGGTGGCCACCGTCAATGAAGTGATCCACGACTCCGGCCAGCCGTTCGCTATCGTGCGTGCCATCCCCACCGCCGCGCTCAACCGCAGCCGCTACATGCTGTTGGTGTTCAGTGACCGGCGCACCCCAGAGCAGCGTGCCACCGATGCTGCCATGGCCCAGGAAGAAGCCGACCGCAAGGGCACCGCGCCCGCCGGCCAGCCAGCCACAACCGGCGAGCAGGCCGCACCGGCCACGGGTACCCCTGCAGCGCCGGCCAGCCCGGCCACGCCAACGGCCCCGGCCGCGCAGCCTGCGGCCCCAAGTGCTGCCCCGGCGGCAGCGCCGGCTGCCCCCGCCCACACCCGGAGACAATGATGGCTGCATCGCGCCGCAACAACGGCTGGGTGATCTGGCTGACTTTCGCCATCGGCCTGCTGCTCAGCGTCTCGCCCATGCCGCAGTTCATGGAAGTGTTCCGGCCCATGTGGCTGGCCTTGCTGGTTTCGTTCTGGACCCTGGCCATGCCGCACAAGGTGGGCATGACCACAGCGTTCGTGCTGGGCCTGGCCGAGGATGTGCTGTACGGCACCTTGCTCGGGCAGAACGCACTGATCCTTACCCTGATCACCTTCCTGGTGCTGTCCTTGCAGCAGCGCCTGCGCATGTTCCCCATGTGGCAGCAAAGCCTGGTCATTCTGGTGATCTTCGGCATTGCCCAGCTGATCCAGCTGTGGCTTAGCGCCCTGACCGGCAACCGTCTGCCCACCCTGGCACTGGTCTGGTCGGCGGTGATCAGCGCCTTGCTCTGGCCGTGGATCAGTTTCGCCCTGCGCGACCTGCGTCGCCGCTTGCGTATCAACTGACGGCGATGCGCCGCTGACAGGGAGATGTCTGCATGAACCCGCTTTACCTGGCCTCCGGCTCGCCTCGCCGCCGTGAATTGCTGACCCAGATCGGCGTGCCGTTCAGCGTCATCAGCGCCCCCATCGACGAAACCCCGCTGGCCGATGAAAGCGCCCAGGCTTACGTCGAGCGTCTGGCCCGGGCCAAGGCTGCCGCCGGCCTGGCCTGCCTCGCCCACCCCGACAACGCCACGGCCCCCGAGCGCCGTGCTGTGGTGCTTGGTGCAGACACGGCAGTGGTGCTCGAGGGGCGTATTCTGGGAAAACCGCAAAGCCGCGAAGATGCCTTGGCCATGCTGGCTGATCTGGCTGGCCGCGAGCACCAGGTGCTGACCGCCGTCGCTTTGACCGATGGCCTGCGCGTGCGCAGCCTGTGCGTGACCAGCAGCGTGCATTTTCGCCCGATCAGTGCCGACGAAGCGCAACGTTACTGGGCCAGCGGCGAGCCGGCGGACAAGGCAGGCGGTTATGCCATCCAGGGCCTGGGTGCGGTGTTCGTCACCGGCCTGGCCGGCAGCTATTCGGCAGTGGTCGGTTTGCCGCTGTGTGAAACCGCAGAATTGCTGGGCCAGTTCGGCATTGCCTGCTGGCAGCCGCTCGTGCCTGCAACAGAGGTAACAAACCCGCGGTAGCCAGCTCTGCCTTCGCCATCCATCATTACAAGAAACTTTTGACGAGAGCCTGCCATGAGTGAAGAGATCCTGATCAACATCACCCCGATGGAGTCACGCGTGGCGGTGGTGGAAAACGGGGTGCTGCAGGAAGTGCACGTCGAGCGCACTCAGCGCCGTGGCATCGTCGGCAATATCTACAAGGGCAAGGTGGTGCGTGTGCTGCCAGGCATGCAGGCCGCCTTCGTCGACATTGGCCTGGAACGCGCGGCGTTCATCCATGCTTCGGAAATTTCCCAGCGCGAAGGCTCGGCGGTCGAGAACATCACGGCGCTGGTGCACGAGGGCCAGGCGCTGGTGGTACAAGTGACCAAGGACCCGATTGGCACCAAAGGCGCGCGCCTGACCACGCAGTTGTCGATCCCTTCGCGTTATCTGGTGTACATGCCGCGCAGCAGCCACGTTGGCATTTCCCTGAAGATCGAAGATGAAGCCGAGCGTGAGCGCCTCAAGCAGGTGGTCAGCAACTGCATGGAGAGCGAGAACATCAAGGATGCCGGCGGGTTCATACTGCGCACTGCCGCCGAAGGCGCGCGGGCCGAGGAAATCCTGCAGGACATCCGCTACCTGCGCCGCCTGTGGGAGCAAATCGGCAGCCAGATCAAGACCTGCGGTGCACCGACGGTCATCTACGAAGACCTGGGCCTGGCCCTGCGAACCCTGCGTGACCTGGTCAACCCGAAGATCGAGAAGATCCGCATCGACTCGCGGGAAACCTTCCAGAAAACCATGCAGTTCGTGAGCGAACTCATGCCGGAAATCGCCGACCGCCTCGAGCACTACCCTGGCGAGCGGCCGATCTTCGATCTTTATGGCGTCGAGGACGAAATACAGCGCGCGCTGGAGCGCAAGGTGCCGCTCAAGTCGGGTGGCTATCTGGTGGTGGACCCGGCCGAGGCGATGACCACCATCGACGTCAACACCGGGGCTTTCGTTGGGCATCGCAACCTTGAAGAAACCATCTTCAAGACCAACCTCGAGGCCGCTACCGCCATCGCCCGGCAGCTGCGCCTGCGCAACATCGGCGGCATCATCATCATCGACTTCATCGACATGGAAGATGAAGAGCACCAGCGCCAGGTTCTGCGCACCCTGGAAAAACAGCTGGAACGCGACCATGCCAAGACCAACATCATCGGCATCACCGAGCTGGGCCTGGTGCAGATGACCCGCAAGCGCACGCGCGAAAGCCTGGAGCAGGTGCTGTGCGAGCCCTGCCTGGCTTGCCAGGGGCGTGGCAAGCTGAAAACCCCCGAGACCATCTGTTACGAAATTTTCCGCGAGATTCTGCGTGAGGCCCGTGCTTACCAGGCCGAAGGCTACCGTGTGCTGGCCAACCAGAAGGTGGTTGACCGCCTGCTGGACGAAGAGTCGGGCAACGTTGCCGAACTGGAAGCCTTCATCGGTAGAACCATTCGCTTCCAGGTCGAGTCGATGTATTCGCAGGAACAATACGACGTGGTGCTGCTCTGAGGCCCTCAGCAACACGTCGCTGCCTCGTCGCGCTGGCGAAACCCGTGCGACGGGCCATCATGGATAAACGACTTGGAGGGCCACGGCCATGGGACGTCTGACCCGCGTTCTTGTTGCCTTGACCCGTTGGGGGCTGGGCATATGCGCCTTGTTGGCGGTATTGGTGGCGCTGTATGTCAGCCTCGGCCGTGCATTGATACCCCTGGTAGCCGAGTACCGTGCCGACGTGCAGAGCAAGGCCGAGCAAGCGCTTGGCATGCCGGTACATGTGGGCGCCCTGGAGGGGCGCTGGAGCGGCCTGGCGCCGGTATTGCGGGTGCGCGACCTGCAACTGGGCGAAGGTGCCAAGGCGTTGCGCCTGGATGAGGTCATGGTCGTGCCTGATGTATGGGCCAGCCTGCTGGCGCGTGAGGTACGCCTGTCGCGTATCCAGCTCGGTGGCCTGCAATTGATCGTGCGCGAGAACGGGCAGGGCGCCTGGAACCTTGAGGGCCTGCCGCAGCAGGACGATACGCCGCTGAACCCTGCCGAGTTGCTGCAGCGCCTGCGCCAACTGGGCCGCGTCGATGTGTTCGACAGCCAGGTCACCTTGCACCCGTGGCAGCGTGACCCGCTGACCCTGACGTATGTGAGTGCCGGCTTGCAGGCCGGCCCCTCGCGGCAGGCCCTGGACCTGCGGGCGACGCTGCCCGATGGCCAGCCGCTGGCGATGAACCTGCGCAGTCGTGTTTCTGCCGAGGCTTGGCGTGACGGCCAGGTCGAGGCCTACCTGAGCCTGCCGCAAAGCGACTGGTCGCAGTGGTTGCCGCCCAGCCTGCTGGGCCAATGGCATGCCGACGCACTGCGTGCAGGCGGCGAGTTCTGGGTCGATTGGGGCAAGGGGCAGTTGCAGAAGGCCGTGGTGCGGCTCAATGCCCCTGAGCTCAAAGGCGCCTACAGCGGGCGCAAGGCCGCCATGTTGAGCAACCTGGCCATGGGCGCCTGGTTCCAGCGCCGCGACCAGGGCTTCGACGTTGTGGTCGACTCGCTGGCCATGGACCTCGGTAAAAGCCGTTGGGAGACGCACCTGCAGGTGCAGCAGCGCCCCGGTGAGCAGGCGGCCGATGAGAGCTGGCAGGTGCAGGCCGACCGGCTCGACCTCACGCCCCTGACCCCGCTGATCGAGGCCCTGGCACCGCTACCCGACGCGGCCATGGCGGCGGTCACTGGCCTGAAGGTGACCGGTGGTCTGCGCAACGTGCGGCTGCAGGCCCGGCCCAAGGCCGAAGGCGACCAGCGCCTGCAGTTCGAGGCCAACCTGGACAAGGTCGGTTTCAATGCTTATCACAGTGCCCCGGCTGCGGGTAACGTCAGCGGCAGTATCAGTGGCGACCTGGGCCACGGCGAGCTGCGCCTGGACACTGAAGCCTTCATGCTGCACTTGTACCCGATCTTCGCCAAACCCTGGCACTACCAGAAGGCCAACGCGCGCTTGACCTGGGTGCTGGACAAGCAGGGCTTCACCCTTGTCGCGCCCTACCTGAAGGTGCTGGGCGAAGAAGGCAAGATTGCCGGCGATTTCCTGATTCGCCTGCTGTTCGAGGAAGGCCGCGAGGACTACATGGACCTGCGCGTCGGCCTGACCGACGGCGATGGCCGTTATACCGCCAAGTATCTGCCCGAAGTGCTCAGCCCGGCCCTCGACGAGTGGCTGCGCAGCGCCATCGTCAAGGGCGCGGTGGACGAAGGCTATTTCCAGTACCAGGGCTCGCTGAACCATGGCGCGGCGCCAGAGGCACGCAGTATCAGCCTGTTCTTCAAGGTGCATGACGCCGCACTGGACTTCCAGCCGGGCTGGCCGCAAGTCCAGCATGTGGATGGCGACGTCTTCATCGAGGACAGCGGCGTGCGGGTCAAGGCCCGGCGCGGGGTGCTGCTGGACACCCAGGTCAGTGACGTCGACGTCGACATCCCGCATGTCGACGAGGGCCAGCAGAGCCACCTGTTCCTGACGGGCAATTTCGATGGCAGCCTGGGTGATGGCCTGAAGATCCTCAAGCAAGCGCCTATCGGCACCGGTGAGATCTTCGCCGATTGGGAGGGTGAAGGGCCGCTGAAGGGTAAGCTCAAGCTCGATATCCCGCTGGCTCACGGACAGCGGCCCAAAGTGCAGGTAGACTTCGCCACCCATGACGCGCGCCTGAAGGTCGCCCCGCCCACCCTTGAGCTGAGCCGCTTGAAAGGTGACTTCAGCTTCGATTTCGACAAAGGCCTCAGCGGCAAGGGCATCAGCCTGCAGGCCTTCGGCAAGCCCGTCACGGCGCAGATAACGGCCGAGGGCCAACCCGGGCAGATGCAGACCCGCATCGATGCCAATGGCCAGGTAGCGCTCAAGGCGTTGACCGACTGGCTGCAGTTCAAGCAAGCCCTGCCGGCTTCCGGCGACCTGCCTTACCAGTTGCAACTGAGCCTGGGCAGCCGCGACAATCGTTTGAGCGTCAACTCCAACCTCAAGGGGCTGGCGGTCGACTTGCCAGCGCCATTCGGCAAGGCGGCCGCGGAAACCCGCGACAGCCGCTTCAGCATGACGCTACAGGGCCCGGAGCGGCGTTTCGACGCCGGCTACGGTGACCTTGCCCGTGCTGCCTACGCCGCGCCGGCCGACAAGCTCGGCCAAGGCCGGGGCGAGTTGTTGCTGGGCACCGGTGACGCCCAACTGCCCGCTGCACAGGGCCTGCGCGTGCGTGGGCGCTTGGAAACGCTGGACCTGGCCCCTTGGCAACAGCAGGCCTCACGGCTGGGCGGAGACGACCCAGGTGGCAGTGCGCGGCAGATGCTGCAAAGCGTGGACCTGAGCATTGGCCAGCTCAAGGCGTTTGGCACCGAGCTGAACCAGGCCCTGGTACGGTTGAGCCGAGGCGGCCCCGCCTGGGACCTGCGCCTCGACAGCCAGGAAGTCATCGGCGATGCCCGCGTGCCGGATGCTAAGGGTGCGCCGATGGTCGTGCGCCTGCAGACGCTGCGGCTGCCAGCGCCCAGCCCTGCGGAAAAACAAGCCCAGGAGCGCGCCGAAGATGGGCCGGACCCGCTTGCCACCTTCGACCCACGCAAAGTCCCGGCGCTGGACCTGAGCATCGACAAGCTGTACCGCGGTGACGACCTGTTCGGCAGCGCTTCGATCAAGCTGCGGCCCACTGCACGCGGGGTTGCCGCCAGCGATATCGCTCTTGACTTCAAGGGCCTGCGCATTGGCGGTGGCGGTGGCTGGGAGGGCGAAACGGGCAAGACCAGCAGCTGGTACAAAGGCCGCCTGCAAGGCAAGAACCTGGGCAACGTGCTCAAGGCCTGGGGCTTTGCCCCGACCGTCACCAGCCGCGACTTCCGCCTGGACGTGGACGGCCGCTGGCCAGGCTCGCCGGCTGCCGTCAGCCTGACGCGCTTCTCGGGCAGCATGGACGCGGCGTTGCGGTCTGGCCAGTTCGTCGAGGTCGATGGCAGTGCCCAGGCGTTGCGGGTCTTTGGCCTGCTCAACTTCAATTCGATTGGCCGACGCCTGCGGTTGGACTTCTCCGACCTGTTCGACAAAGGCCTGGCCTATGACCGGGTCAAAGGCCTGCTGGCGGCCAGCAATGGCGTGTACGTGACCCGCGAACCGATCACCATGACCGGCCCGTCGAGCAGCTTCGAGCTGGAGGGCACGTTGGACCTGGTACGTGACCAGGTCAATGCCAACCTGCAGGTGAGCCTGCCGGTGACCAACAACCTGCCGTTGGCCGCGTTGATCGTGGGGGCGCCAGCCGTGGGCGGGGCGTTGTTCCTGGTCGACCGGCTGATCGGTGACCGCGTCTCGCGTTTTGCCAGCGTGCATTACCGTGTCGAAGGGCCGTGGAAAGAGCCTAGAATCACCTTTGTGAAACCCTTCGAGAAATAGTGCCAGGAGTGCCCATGAAGGCAGCGGTGATCCAGATGGTCAGCCAGGACGACGTGCTGGCCAACCTGCAGCGTGCCTGTGCCTTGCTGGAGCAAGCTGCACAGGGTGGTGCGCGGCTGGCGGTGCTGCCGGAAAACTTCGCTGCCATGGGCCGCAAGGACGCCGCTGCCATCGGCCGAGCCGAGGCATCGGGGAACGGGCCTATCCTGCCATGGTTGAAACGTACCGCCCGCGACCTCAGGTTATGGATAGTCGCCGGTACCATGCCCTTGCCACCGGTCGGCCAGCCCGACGCAAAGGCACATGCCTGCTCGCTGCTGATCGATGAGCACGGTGAAGTGGCTGCGCGCTATGACAAGCTGCACTTGTTCGACGTGGACGTTGCCGATAACCGCGGCCGCTACCGTGAATCGGATGATTTTGCCCATGGCGCACACGTGGTGGTGGCGGACACGCCGGTCGGGCGGCTGGGGTTGAGCGTATGTTACGACTTGCGCTTCCCAGAGTTGTACAGCGCGTTGCGTGCCGCTGGCGCGGAACTGATCAGCGCACCGGCGGCCTTCACTGCGGTAACCGGCGCAGCACACTGGGACGTGCTGGTGCGCGCCCGGGCCATCGAGACCCAGTGCTACCTGTTGGCGGCAGCGCAGGGCGGTACCCACCCAGGCCCACGGGAAACCCATGGCCATGCGGCGATCGTCGACCCTTGGGGGCGGATCGTGGCACAACAGGCGCAAGGCGAAGCGGTATTGCTTGCCGAGCGCGACATTGAAGAACAGGCGTCCATCCGGGCGCGCATGCCGGTGGTATCGCACCGGCGCTTTTTTTCGCAGGACGCATTGCGGCCTGCGCCCACCTTGGAGTGACTATGAGCCAGATGTTATCCACCGTCAGTGAGCAGCTCCTGGCCCCAGGCGGCTTGACCCTGGACAGCCTGCAAAGCGTGCTCGGTGAATTGGCCGGCCCCGGCATCGACGCTGCCGACCTGTATTTCCAGGGCCAGATTTCGGAAACCTGGGCGCTGGAAGACGGCATCGTCAAAGAGGGCAGCTTCAACCTGGACCAAGGCGTGGGCGTGCGTGCCCAGTCCGGTGAAAAGACCGGCTTCGCCTACAGCAATGCCATCAACCTTGAAGCGCTGACGTCGGCCGCGCGCGCCGCCCGTTCGATTTCCCGCGCCGGGCAGAACGGCACCGTGCAGGCCTTCCGCAGCCCGTCGGTGACCGCCCTGTATGCGGCGGACAACCCGCTCGATGTGCTCAGCCGTGCCGAAAAGGTCGAGTTGCTGAAGCGTGTCGATGCCGCGACCCGCGCGCTTGACCCGCGTATCCAGCAGGTCAGCGTGAGCATGGCCGGGGTCTGGGAGCGCATCCTCATCGCTGCAGCGGACGGCAGCCTGGCTGCAGATGTGCGGCCGCTGGTGCGTTTCAATGTGAGCGTCATCGTTGAGCAGAACGGCCGTCGCGAACGCGGCGGGCAGGGTGGTGGCGGGCGTACCGACTACCGTTTCTTCACCGAAGAGCGGGTCATGGGCTACGCCCGTGAGGCGCTGCGCCAGGCCCTGGTGAACCTCGAAGCTATCCCGGCGCCGGCCGGTACCTTGCCAGTGGTGCTGGGCTCGGGATGGTCGGGCGTGCTGCTGCACGAGGCGGTCGGCCATGGCCTGGAAGGTGACTTCAACCGCAAGGGCAGCTCGGCGTTCAGTGGCCGGGTTGGCGAGAAAGTGGCGTCGAGCCTGTGCACCATCGTCGATGACGGCACCCTGGAAGGCCGCCGCGGTTCGCTGAGCGTGGATGACGAAGGTACGCCGACCGAGTGCACCACCCTGATCGAGAACGGTGTGCTCAAGGGCTACATGCAGGACAAGCTGAACGCGCGGCTGATGGGCATGGCAGTGACCGGCAATGGTCGCCGCGAATCCTACGCTCACCTGCCGATGCCACGCATGACCAACACCTACATGCGTGCCGGCGAAAGCGACCCGCAGGAAATCATCGCCTCGGTGAAGAAGGGCATCTACTGCGCCAACCTCGGGGGTGGCCAGGTGGATATCACCAGCGGCAAGTTCGTGTTTTCGACCAGCGAGGCCTACCTGATCGAAGACGGCAAGATTACCGCACCGGTGAAGGGCGCAACCTTGATTGGCAATGGTCCGGAGGCGATGAGCCGGGTGTCGATGGTCGGCAACGACCTGGCGCTGGACAGCGGGGTAGGGACGTGCGGCAAGGACGGGCAATCGGTGCCGGTCGGGGTTGGGCAGCCGACCCTGAAGCTGGATGCGATCACAGTGGGCGGTACCGGCGCGTGATGGCCTTGGGGGCCGTTGTGGGAGCGGGCTTGCCCGCCAGCACCGGCGAAGCCGGTGCCGGGCACCGCATCGCCTGCTTCGCGGGCACGCCCGCTCCCGCAGGGCCTCAGCCTGTCAGCGCAACCCGCGCTGCAACTCGTCGAGGTCGCGGATGTATTTGAACACCTTGCGCGCGGCGGCCGGCGGTTTGTTCCGCGCCTTCTCGTGCTGGGCATGGCGCACCAGCGAACGCAGTTGCTGGCGATCGGTGTCGGGGTATTCGTTGACGAAGCGTTCAAGGTCTTCGTCGTTACCGTCGATCAACCGGTCGCGCCAGCGCTCCAGGCCGTGGAAGCGTTCGTTGTACTGGCGAGTCGAGCTGTCCATCTGCTCGAGCAGGGCATGGATGGCATCCAGGTCCTGCACGCGCATCAGCTTGCCGACGAACGACATGTGGCGTTTACGCGCACCATGAGCAGTGTGCTTGCTGGCCTCGGCAAGGGCCTTGCGCAGCTCGTCGGTCAACGGCAGGCGGGCCAGGGTATCGGCCTTGAGCGTAGTCAGGCGCTCGCCGAGTTCGACCAGCGCATGCAGCTCGCGCTTGATCTGGGTTTTGCTTTTTTCGCCGTCGAAGGCGTCGTCGTTTGAATCAACCATGGTGGCAGTCCGCTAGAAATCGCCGCCATGATAACCAGTCGGGGGCCGCTTGTCCGGCCCGGTCGTAGAATGACCCTCGCCGAACGCAGAATTTGAGTGGAGAGAACCATGAGTGCAGTCCAGAGCGTAGGTCCGAAAGACCTGCCAGCATTGCAAGAGCAGGTCGAGGCGATCATCGCCGAAGCGCGCCGCCAAGGGGCCAGTGCCTGCGAAGTGGCCGTGTCGCTGGAGCAGGGCCTGTCCACCACGGTACGTCAGCGCGAGGTCGAAACGGTTGAATTCAACCGCGACCAGGGCTTTGGCATCACCCTCTATGTTGGCCAGCGCAAAGGCTCGGCCAGTACCTCGGCCAGTGGCCCGGAGGCGATCCGGGAAACCGTCGCGGCAGCGCTGGCCATTGCCAAGCACACCTCCGAGGACGACTGTTCGGGCCTGGCGGACGCGGCGTTGATGGCCCGGGAAATTCCGGACCTGGACCTGTATCACGACTGGGCTCTCGAGCCCGAGAAAGCCATCGAGATGGCGCTGGCGTGCGAAGCGGCGGCGTTCGATGCCGACCCGCGCATCCTCAATGCCGATGGCACCACCCTCAACACCCACCAGGGCTGCCGCGTGTATGGCAACAGCCACGGGTTCATCGGTGCTTACGCCTCGACCCGGCACAGCCTCAGCTGCGTGATGATTGCTGAAGGCGACGGGCAGATGCAGCGCGATTACTGGTATGACGTCAACCGCCAGGGCAACCTGCTGGCCGACCCGCGCAGCATTGGTGTGCGGGCCGCGCAGCGGGCCGCCAGTCGCCTCGGCGCGCGCCCGGTGCCAACCTGCGAAGTGCCGGTGCTGTTTTCCGCAGAACTGGCAGGCGGTTTGTTCGGCAGCTTTCTGTCGGCGATCTCCGGCGGCAATCTGTACCGCAAGTCGTCGTTCCTCGAAGGCAGCATCGGCCAGCGCCTGTTCCCGTCCTGGCTGACGCTCGACGAGCGCCCACACATTCCGCGCGCGCTGGCCAGTGCAGCGTTCGACGCCGACGGCCTGGCGACTTACGCTAAACCGTTCGTCGACAAAGGCGAGCTGGTGTCGTATCTGCTGGGTACCTATTCGGGGCGCAAGCTGGGCTTGCCCAGCACGGCCAACGCGGGGGGTGTACACAACCTGTTCGTCAGCCACGGCGTCGAGGACCAGGCTGCCCTGATCCGGCGTATGGGGCGTGGGCTTTTGGTGACCGAGCTGATGGGCCATGGCCTGAACATGGTGACGGGTGATTACTCCCGAGGGGCAGCGGGTTTCTGGGTCGAGAATGGTGAAATCCAGCATGCGGTGCAGGAAGTGACGATTGCCGGCAACATGAAGGATATGTTCCAGCAGATTGTCGCGATTGGTAGCGATCTTGAAACACGCAGCAATATCCACACTGGGTCGGTGCTGATCGAGCGGATGACTGTGGCAGGTAGCTGATTCATTGCCTGTACGGCCCATTCGCTGGCTCGCCCGCTCCCACAGCTTGAAGCCTATGCAACCCCCTGTGGGAGCGGGCAAGCCCGCGAAGAGGCCGGTACAGGCAATAAAGAATTTCCAGTGGAATACAAGACCCGGCCCTCGCGCCGGGTTTTTTCTTTCATCAGCTCCCCTTGAAGTGATTCTATTTATCAATTAATAATGAATATCATTATCCAGTAACTCGGCGATGATGTTCATGAATTCCGTCCTCCGCGAACTGCCCTACCTGGAAAACTGGCGCTGGCTCAGCCGCCGGATCCGCTGCGCGCTCGAACCTGACGAGCCGCGCCTGATCGAGCACTACCTGGCCGAAGGCCGTTACCTGGTGTGCTGTACCGAAACCTCGCCATGGACGGTGGCGTTGACCTCCTTCCGCCTGCTGCTCGACACCGCCTGCGACCGCATGTTGCCCTGGCACTGGCGCTGCCTGTGCCTGGACCAGGCCTGGCGGCCGTTGCTGGACCTGCGCAACCTCGACCGCCAGGCCCAGAACCAGCGTTGGCAGCCCTACGCCATTCAGTTGGCCAACTGCAGCCTGCTGCCGTCGATTTCTCCCGATGAACTGATGCAAGGATTTGATGATGAGTGATACCCGTATCGAGCGCGACAGCATGGGTGAATTGCAGGTGCCGGCCCAAGCCCTGTATGGCGCCCAGACCCAGCGCGCGGTCGACAATTTCCCGATCAGCGGCCAGCGCATGCCGGCCCAGTTCATTCGTGCCTTGCTGCTGGCCAAAGCGGCTGCGGCCAAGGCCAACGTAGAGCTGGAGCAACTGTCCGCCGCCCAGGGGCAGGCCATCGTCAAGGCGGTGGAACAGCTGCTGGCGCAGGACTACATCCAGCACTTCCCGGTCGACGTGTTTCAGACAGGCTCGGGCACCAGCTCGAACATGAACGCGAACGAGGTGATCGCCACCCTGGCCAGCCGTGTGCTCGGCGAGCCGGTCAATGCCAACGACCACGTCAATTGCGGCCAGAGCAGCAATGACATCATTCCCACCACCATTCACGCCAGCGCTGCCCTCGCCGTGCATGAGCAGCTGTTGCCTGCCCTGGCGCACCTGGTGCAAGTGATCGAGGCCAAGTCCAGGCAGGTGCATCAGTATGTGAAAACCGGGCGTACCCACCTGATGGATGCAATGCCCGTGCGCCTGAGCCAGGTGCTGGACGGTTGGGCAGCGCAGATCGAAGGTGCCAAGGCGCACATCGAAGCCACCCTGCCAAGCCTGCAGGCGCTGGCCCAGGGCGGCACCGCAGTGGGCACCGGCATCAATGCCCACCCGCAATTCGCTGCCGCTTTCGCGCGCCAGCTCAGCGGCCTGACCCAGGTCCAGTTCACGCCGGGGCACAACCTGTTTGCCCTGATCGGTTCGCAGGATACCGCGGTAGCCCTGTCCGGCCAGCTCAAGACCACAGCGGTGGCACTGATGAAGATTGCCAACGACCTGCGCTGGATGAACTCGGGCCCTCTGGCCGGCCTTGGGGAAATCGAGCTGCAGGGTCTGCAGCCGGGCTCTTCGATCATGCCAGGCAAGGTCAACCCGGTCATCCCGGAGGCCACGGCCATGGTCGCCGCGCAGGTCATCGGCAACGACGCCACCATCGCCGTGGCTGGGCAGTCGGGCAACTTCGAACTGAACGTGATGTTGCCGCTGATCGCACGCAACCTGCTGGAGAGCATCGAGTTGATGGCCAACGTCAGCCGCCTGCTGGCCGACAAAGCCATTGCCAGCTTCAAGGTCAACGAGGGCAAGCTGAAGGAGGCGCTGGCGCGCAACCCGATCCTGGTCACTGCACTGAACCCGATCATCGGCTACCTGAAGGCCGCTGAAATTGCCAAGACCGCCTACCAGCAAGGTCGCCCGATCATTGATGTCGCCCTGGAGCATACCGACCTGTCGCGGGACCAGCTGGAAACGCTGCTGGACCCGGAAAAACTCACCGCTGGCGGCATCTGACACTGCCTTACCGCCGAGGAAACAGACATGCAGCACTGGAAACGCACCATGGAACTGGCCAACCGCCTGTTCGAACAAGGCGAGCTGGTCGATGCCCGGGAACATTACCTGCAAGCCCTGGCCCTGGCCCAGGTGCTGTTCGAGCGCTGGCATGACGTCGACGAAGCGGTGGCTGCCCTGGTCGTCGCTCACCATAACCTGGCCGACCTGCACCTGCGCCTGAACCAGCCGCATGAAAGTGCCGATTACCTCTGTGCAGCGCACCAGTGGCTGCTACAGGCCAGCCAGCAAGCCCGCTTGCCACAGGCGCTGCGGGACGCAGCCCTGCGCCACAGTGGGCGTACCTACACCGAACTGCTCGGTTTCATCGCGGAGTACGGCCAGTACCCGCGTACCGAACGCCTGCTCAACCGCCACAACATCGGCGCCAGCGAACTCGCTGCCCCGGCCGGCGTGGTACCCAGTACTCAAGCCTACGGAATTCACTGACATGCCCCATGCCTTGCCTGCTTTGCCTTACGCCTACGACGCGCTGGAGCCGCACATCGACGCGCAGACCATGGAGATCCACCACACCAGGCACCACCAGACTTACGTCAATGGCCTCAACGCCGCCGTCGAAGGCACCGAGTGGGCTGAGTGGCCAGTCGAAAAACTGGTCGCTGCGGTCGGGGACTTGCCGGAGCAGCTGCGTGGCGCCGTGACCAACCACGGTGGCGGTCACGCCAACCACAGCCTGTTCTGGACCGTGATGTCGCCGCAGGGCGGGGTTGAGCCCACGGGCGAGCTGGCACAAGCCATCACCACGCAACTGGGCGGTTTCGACGCGTTCAAGGAAGCCTTCACCAAGGCCGCCCTGACCCGCTTCGGCAGCGGCTGGGCCTGGCTCAGCGTAACGCCGCAGAAAACCCTGGTCGTGGAAAGCAGCGGCAACCAGGACAGCCCACTGATGCATGGCAACACGCCGATTCTCGGGTTGGACGTGTGGGAGCATGCGTATTACCTGAAATACCAGAACCGCCGCCCGGAATACATTGGTGCCTTCTACAACGTCATCGACTGGGCGCAAGTGCAACACCGCTATCTCGAAGCCCTGAAGTGAGTCGGACCGGTATGCGCTCAGAGGTCATGTCGGTCAGCAGTGTGCGCCTGTTTCGCCAGGCGCTGGGTGCCTTGCTGTTGCTGGCGGGTACCGCGCTGCTGGCGGCGCGCGGTCTTGCCTGGCTGGACTTGGCGCCGCGCATGCTGCGCGCCCTGGAGGGCGGCGCTTTGTGTGCGCTGGGCACGGCGCTGGGCGCAGTACCGGTGTTGGTAATCCGTAATATGCCGGTGGCGTTGGCCGACACCTTGCTGGGCTTCGGCGCCGGGGTCATGCTGGCGGCTACGGCATTTTCATTGATCATGCCCGGGCTGGATGCGGCCCAGGCCATCGGCTTCAGCCCATGGGGTGCGGGTGGCTTGATCAGCTTCGGCTTGATGTTCGGCGCGTTGTGCCTGTTCCTTATCGACCTCAAGGTCTCCAACGCCTCGCCGCAAGCGCTGGTTGGCAGTGCGCAGCAGCCGGTGATCGCCGCGCGAATCTGGCTATTCGTCATTGCCATCATTGCCCACAACATTCCCGAAGGCATGGCGATTGGTGTGTCAGCCGGGGGTGGCATGGCTGACGCAGACAGCCTGGCCATGGGCATCGCGTTGCAGGATGTGCCCGAGGGGCTGGTGATTGCCCTGGTGTTGGCAGGGGCGGGCATGCCGCGCTTCAAGGCGTTCATGATCGGCGCGGCTTCGGGGTTGGTCGAGCCTGTGGCTGCGGTGATCTGTGCCTGGCTGGTGAATGTCGCCGAATTGCTGCTGCCCCTGGGGCTCGCCTGCGCAGCCGGCGCGATGCTGCTGGTGGTAACCCAGGAAGTCATCCCCGAATCGCGCAGCAACGGCCATCACCGGCTGGCCAGCCTGGGGCTGTGCATCGGCTTCTGCCTGATGATGGTGATGGATACCGCGCTGTCCTGATCTTTGGTCAGGTTGAAGGGGTGTACACTGTGGGCGCGGTGCAGGGCTTGGAGGCTTACTCGCCTTCGTCGAAGTAGTTGTTGATCAACTCGACCAGCGCGTCCATGGCATCGTTGTCCTGCTCACCCTCGGTATGCAGGTGCACCTGGGTACCCTTGCCAGCCGCCAGCATCATCACGGCCATGATGCTTTTGCCGTCTACCAGTTTGTCCGGCGCGCGGCCGACCCGCACCTGGCAGGGAAAGCGGCCGGCCACGCCGACGAACTTCGCTGCCGCCCGGGCATGCAGGCCCAGCTTGTTGATGATGGTGATTTCGCGGGCGGGCATCGTGGGGCGGATCCTTGGGCTAGAGGTCGCGGTGGCGGACCTGGACGTTTTTCAGGGACTGTTGCAGCAACTGGCCGAGGCGTTCGGTGATGTACACCGAACGATGGTGGCCGCCGGTGCAGCCAATGGCAATGGTCACGTAGGCACGGTTACTGGCTGCGAAGCGGGGTAGCCACTTGAGCAGGTAGCTGGAAATATCGTTGAACATGTCCTCGACGTCTGGCTGCGCGGCCAGGTAGTCGATCACCGGCTGTTCCAGGCCGGAGTGCTCACGCAATTCGGGCTTCCAGTAGGGGTTGGGCAGGCAGCGTACGTCGAACACCAGATCGGCATCGACCGGCATGCCGCGTTTGAAGCCGAATGACTCGACCAGGAATGCGGTACCAGGCTCGGGCTTGTTGAGCAGGCGCAACTTGATCGTGTCGCGCAACTGGTAGAGGTTCAGGCTGGTGGTGTCGATCTTCAGGTCGGCCAGGTCGGCAATCGGCCCCAGCAGTTCGCTCTCCACGCGGATGGCCTCTGCCAGCGAGCGGTCGGCGTTGGTCAGCGGGTGGCGGCGGCGGGTTTCTGAAAACCGCTTGAGCAGGGTATCTTCATCGGCATCCAGGTACAGCACATCGCACTGGATGTGGCGGGCACGGGCGTCGGCTAGCAGCTCGGGGAAGCGCGACAGGTGGCTGGGCAGGTTGCGGGCGTCGATCGACACTGCCACTTTCGGCTGCAGCAGTTCGGTGTTGATCAGTGCATTTTCCGCGAGCTGCGGCAGCAGCCCGGCGGGCAGGTTGTCAATGCAATAGAAACCGTTGTCTTCCAGGACATCGAGGGCGGTGCTCTTCCCGGAGCCAGACCGGCCGCTGACGATGATCAGGCGCATGTTCAGTGCTCGTTCTGTACGTCCAGGACAACCTGGTACAAGGCCTCGTTGCTGGTGGCCGAACGCAGGCGATCACGCACGTCCTTGCGGTCGAGCATGCTGGCGATCTGGCGCAGCAGTTCCAGGTGGGCATCGGTGGCGGCTTCAGGGACCAGCAGGACGAACAGCAAGTCTACCGGCGCGCCATCGATGGCATCGTAATCGATGGGTGCTTCCAGGTGCAGCAGGGCGCTGACTGGCGCGGAGCAGCCTTCAAGCCGGCAGTGCGGAATGGCGATGCCATTGCCGAAACCGGTTGAACCGAGTTTTTCCCGGGCGACCAGCTTTTCGAAGACGACTTGCATCTCCAGTTCCGGCACTTGTTCGGCGATGATGGTGGCGACCTTTTCCAGGGCGCGCTTCTTACTGCCGCCCGGCACGTTCACGAGGGAACGGCCGGGGGTCAGGATGGTTTCAAGTCGGATCATGGATGAGGGGGATCAGCGGGCAGCTGCACCTTGCAGCAGGCTTTGCTGTTTTTCCTTGTGTTTTTTCAGTTGGCGGTCGAGCTTGTCGGCCAAGGCATCGATCGCTGCATACATATCTTCGTGTTCGGCGTTTGCTACCACTTCGCCGCCGGGAATCTGCAGGGTCGCCTCGACCTTCTGCTGCAGCTTCTCGACCTTCATGATGACCTGCACGTTGGTGATCTTGTCGAAATGACTTTCCACGCGGGCGAGCTTTTCCAGCACGTAATCGCGCAGTGGCTGGGTGACTTCTACATGCTGTCCACTGATATTGACTTGCATACAGCTTCTCCTTTGTTGCCCGTGCATAAAGAGGCAGGTTTTGCACCTGCCCCGCAAACGCTATGGCAGATCTCAGGGGCTACATCAGTCGCTTGCGCTCACTCGACGGTGCGATGCCGAGAGACTCGCGGTACTTGGCGACGGTGCGGCGGGCCACCTGGATGCCTTGTGCCTCCAGTAAACCAGCGATCTTGCTGTCACTCAATGGCTTTTTCTGATTTTCCGCTGCAACCAGTTTCTTGATGATCGCGCGGATCGCTGTAGACGAGCATTCTCCGCCTTCGGAGGTGCTGACGTGGCTGGAGAAAAAGTATTTCAGTTCGTAGATGCCGCGGGGCGTGTGCATGTATTTCTGCGTGGTCACCCGGGAAATGGTCGACTCGTGCATGCCCACCGCTTCGGCAATGTCATGCAGCACCAGCGGTTTCATCGCTTCGTCGCCATGATCGAGGAAGCCGCGCTGATGCTCGACGATCTGCGTGGCGACTTTCATCAGGGTTTCGTTGCGGCTTTGCAGGCTCTTGATGAACCAGCGCGCCTCCTGCAGTTGGTTGCGCATGAAGGTGTTGTCGGCACTGGTGTCGGCGCGGCGCACGAAGCCGGCGTATTGAGCGTTCACGCGCAGGCGCGGGATGGCTTCCTGGTTCAGTTCCACCAGCCAGCGGTCGCTGTCCTTGCGCACGATCACGTCCGGTACCACGTACTCGGGCTCGCTGGACTCGATCTGCGAACCCGGGCGCGGGTTGAGGCTTTGCACCAGTTCGATCACCTGGCGCAGTTCGTCTTCCTTGATTTTCATGCGCCGCATGAGCTGGCTGTAGTCGCGGCTGCCGAGCAAGTCGATGAAATCGCAGACCAGCCGTTTCGCCTCGTTCAGCCACGGCGTGCTGGCAGGCAGTTGGCGCAGTTGCAGCAACAGGCACTCGCCAAGGGTGCGTGCCGCGACGCCTGCCGGTTCGAACTGCTGAATGCGGTGCAGCACCGCTTCGACTTCGTCCAGCTCGATATCCAGCTCCGGGTCGAAGCCAGCGCAGATTTCTTCGAGGGTGTCTTCCAGGTAGCCCTGGCCGTTGATGCTGTCGATCAGGGTCACGGCGATCAGGCGGTCGGTATCCGACATCGGCGCCAGGTTCAGTTGCCACAGCAGGTGGCTTTGCAGGCTTTCGCCGGCCGATGTCCGCGTGGTGAAGTCCCACTCGTCGTCATCGTTGCTCGGCAGGCTGCTGGCGCTGGTCTGGTAGATGTCTTCCCAGGCGGTGTCGACCGGCAGCTCGTTGGGGATGCGCTCGCTCCATTCACCGTCTTCGAGGTTGTCGGCACTGACCGTGCTTTCCTGGAAGCTGTTGTCCTGAACGTCGGCGGCCGGCTTGTTCTCGGCGTTGTCGGCCATCGGGTCGCTGTTGTCGAAGTCGTCGCCGTCTTCCTGGCGTTCGAGCATCGGGTTCGACTCCAGCGCCTCCTGGATTTCCTGTTGGAGGTCCAGGGTGGAAAGCTGGAGCAGGCGGATGGCCTGTTGCAACTGCGGTGTCATCGTCAGTTGCTGGCCCATTTTTAGGACGAGCGATGGTTTCATGGCTGGGGCTTAATACCTTGTTCGCCGGCGCGCATGCGCCATCCACTACACGAGGGCGCCGGGGCGCCAGATCAAGCAAGTTTTATGCCTTAAATTGTAGCGTTTGCCTAGAGTACGTAACAATTTTAACCCCGGCTTCAGGGCAGGTTGCCAGTACCCCAGGCAGGGGTGGGTCAGAGCCGGAACTCGTGGCCCAGGTAAACCTCTTTGACCAGTTCGTTGGCCAGGATGGTTTCGGCGTCGCCTTCGGCGATCAGCCGGCCATCGTTGACGATGTAGGCGGTCTCGCAGATATCCAGCGTTTCGCGCACGTTGTGGTCCGTGATCAGCACACCGATACCCTTGGCCTTGAGGTGGTGGATGATCTGCTTGATGTCGCCGACCGAGATCGGGTCCACGCCGGCGAAGGGTTCGTCCAGCAGGATGAACTTGGGTGCGGTCGCCAGGGCGCGGGCGATCTCGACACGGCGGCGTTCGCCACCGGACAGGCTCATGCCGAGGTTGTCGCGGATGTGGCTGATGTGGAACTCCTGCAGCAGGCTTTCCAGTTCCTTGCGCCGGCCATCGCGGTCGAGGTCCTTGCGGGTCTCGAGGATGGCCATGATGTTGTCGGCCACCGAAAGCTTGCGGAAGATCGAGGCTTCCTGCGGCAGGTAGCCGATGCCGGCGCGCGCGCGGCCGTGCATGGGCTGGTAGCTGACATCGAGGTTGTCGATCAGGACACGACCCTGCTCGGCCTGGACCAGGCCGACGATCATGTAGAAGCAGGTGGTCTTGCCGGCACCGTTCGGGCCGAGCAATCCGACGATCTGGCCGCTGTCGATCGACAGGCTGACATCACGTACGACCTGGCGCCCCTTGTAGCTTTTGGCCAGGTGCTGGGCTTTTAGGGTTGCCATTTACTCGGCCTTCTTCTTGGGCTGGATCACCATGTCGATGCGCTGACGTGGCTGGGTCACGTTACCGCCACGGCCGGCGGTAGCCACCTGCGACTTGGTGTTGTAGACGATCTTCTCGCCCTCGGTGGTGTTGCCTTCGTTCTCGACCTTGGCGCGGTCGGTGAGGATCACGGTGTCTTTTTGCGCCTGGTATTGGATGGTCACTGCCCAGCCCTTCATCTTGTCGGGCTTGGCGGCGCTCTGCTGCTGCTCGAAGTAGGCCAGGTTGCCAACCGAAGTGACCACGTCGATGTCGCCGTTGGCGGCGCGGGTCATGGTCACGGTATTGCCTTTGATCATCATCGAGCCTTGAGTGATGATCACGTCACCGGTGTACGTCGCGACACCCTGCTTGTCGTCCAGATGCGCGTTGTCGGCCTGGATACGGATTGGCTGGTCACGGTCATTCGGCAGGGCGAAGGCGCTCGCGCTTCCCAGTGCTGCGCTCAGGCTGAGCAAAAGGGGGAGGGTTTTAACGAGCCTCATACTGTCCTCTTACGTTAGAGAGCAAGTCCATCTTGCCTTCTTTCAAATACGCTTTCATGCCCTTGCCCGTGGTTGTGCCACCGGCGCCGTCGATTCTAACGGCTTGCTCGGTCTGCGCATATTGCTTCTGCGGGAATACGGTCATGCGTGAGCTGGTGATGATGGTGTCGCGTTGCCTTTCGTCGGTGCGGGCAACGCGGACCTTGTTGATCAGTTCGACCTCGTTGCCGTCCGGGCTGACCTCGGCGCGCTCGCTCTGAACATGCCACGGGTATTCGGTGCCGCGGTAAAGGCGCAGGTCCGGCGTGGTCACCAGGGTAACTTCGGTCGCCTTGACGTGCTCGACCTTGTCGGCGGTCATTTCGTACTGCAATTTGCCGTCCGGCAAGAACTGCACACTATGGGCGTTGATCGCATAGTAGTCGATGGCGCTCTCGTCGACCTGCGCCACAGGCTGGTCGAGGAAGCTTTCAGGGCTGACATTCCAGTAGCCAATGGCAGCGAGCACGGCAGCAATCACCGCCAGCAGCGCAATATTGCGGACCTTCTTGCTGAACATGGGCGGCCTTACAAGTAGTTGGCGTTGGCAGCGTCCAGGGTGCCCTGGGCCTGCATGATCAGTTCGCAGAACTCGCGGGCAGCGCCTTCGCCGCCGCGCGCCTGGGTCACGCCGTGGGCATGCTGGCGAACGAAGGGCGCGGCGTTGGCCACTGCCATACCCAGACCGACGCGGCGAATCACCGGCAGGTCGGGCAGGTCGTCGCCCAGGTAGGCGACCTGTTCATAGCTTAGGCCGAGTTCGGCAAGCAGCCCGTCAAGAACCACCAATTTGTCTTCGCGGCCCTGAAACAGGTGCGCGATACCCAGGTTCGCAGCCCGCCGCTCGACCACCGGGGTCTTGCGCCCGCTGATGATGGCCGTGGTCACGCCCGACGCCATGAGCATCTTGATGCCCTGGCCGTCGAGGGTATTGAAGGTCTTGAATTCGCTGCCGTCTTCGAGAAAGTACAGTCGCCCATCGGTCAGTACGCCGTCGACATCGAACACGGCCAGCTTGATGGCCTGGCCACGTTGCATGAGATTCTGGCTCATCACATAACTCCTGCACGCAACAGGTCGTGCATGTTCAGGGCACCTGTCGGCCGGTCGTCCTGGTCGACGACCACCAGTGCGTTGATTTTGTTGTCTTCCATGATTTTAAGGGCCTCGGCGGCGAGCATTTCGGCCCGTGCAGTTTTGCCATGCACGGTCATGACGTGGTCGATCAACGTGGTATGCACGTCGATATTGCGGTCCAGGCTGCGGCGCAGGTCGCCATCGGTGAAGATACCGGCCAGCTTGCCGTCTGCCTCGAGCACAGCGGTCATGCCCAGCCCTTTGCGCGACATTTCCAGCAGGGCATCCTTGAGCAACGTGCCACGCAGCACCTTGGGCAACTGGTCACCGCTGTGCATCACATGCTCGACCTTCAGCAGCAGCCGCCGCCCCAAGGCGCCGCCAGGGTGCGAAAAGGCGAAGTCCTCGGCAGTGAACCCGCGCGCTTCGAGCAGAGCAATGGCCAGCGCGTCACCCAACACCAGTGCCGCAGTGGTCGAGGAGGTAGGGGCAAGGTTCAGCGGGCAGGCCTCCTGTGCGACCCGGGCATCCAGGTTCACCTCTGCTGCCTGGGCCAAGGTGGAATCCGGGTTGCCGGTAAGGCTGATGAGGGTGATGCCCAGGCGCTTGACCAGCGGCAGCAACGTGACGATCTCGGCCGTGCTGCCTGAGTTGGACAGCGCCAGGATGATATCGTTGCCGGTGATCATGCCCATGTCGCCATGGCTGGCTTCGGCCGGGTGCACGAAAAACGCGGGGGTGCCGGTGCTGGCGAGGGTCGCGGCAATTTTGTTGCCGATATGCCCGGACTTGCCCATGCCAAGCACCACGACGCGGCCCTGGCTGGCCAGGATCAGTTCGCAGGCTTTGACGAAATGCTCGTCGATGCGCGCCAGCAGGCCCTCTACGGCCTCGAGTTCCAGGCGCACGGTGCGCTGTGCGGATTGAATCAGCTCGCTGGATTGGCTCATGTCGATAAAGCACTGCCTGATGAAAAGTCGGCGATTATAGCCGCAATCGACGAAACCCTCACCTTTTCCATCTGCCTGGTCCCGGGCGCGCCAGCCTGTCTCGTAGCTGAACGGGGCATGCATGACCTTGGGGGCGCGCGGGCAGCGGTGCTATAGTTCGCCGCTATTCGGCCTGCCAAGGGCGCGTGTGCCTTCTGCAGGGAGGCTGGCGTCCATAAGGACGAGGCTGCATCAGCAAGGAGTCTAGATGAGTGTGGATAGCGCCTACGCGGTGGAATTGAAGGGTGTTACCTTCAAGCGCGGTTCGCGTAGCATTTTCAGCAACGTCGATATTCGCATCCCGCGCGGCAAGGTCACCGGCATCATGGGGCCATCGGGTTGCGGCAAGACCACGTTGCTTCGCCTGATGGGCGCGCAGCTGCGCCCCGCCAGTGGTGAGGTATGGGTCGCCGGGCAGAACCTGCCGACGCTGTCGCGCAGCGACCTGTTCGACGCCCGCAAGCAGATGGGCGTGCTGTTTCAGAGCGGCGCGCTGTTCACCGACCTCGATGTGTTCGAGAACGTCGCATTTCCGCTGCGCGTGCATACCCAGCTTGCAGACGACATGATCCGTGACATCGTGTTGATGAAACTGCAGGCCGTGGGGCTTCGTGGGGCCATCGACCTGATGCCCGATGAGCTGTCCGGTGGCATGAAGCGCCGCGTGGCGCTGGCCCGGGCAATCGCCCTGGACCCGCAGATCCTCATGTACGACGAGCCGTTCGTCGGGCAGGACCCGATTGCCATGGGGGTACTGGTGCGCTTGATCCGCCTGCTCAACGATGCCTTGGGCATTACCAGCATCGTGGTGTCCCATGACCTCGCAGAAACCGCCAGCATCGCCGACTACATCTATGTGGTGGGCGACGGCCAGGTGCTGGGGCAGGGTACCCCCGATGAGCTGATGGGCTCGGACAACCCGCGGATCCGCCAGTTCATGAAAGGCGACCCGGATGGCCCGGTGCCGTTCCATTTCCCTGCGCCTGACTACAGCGCCGACCTGCTGGGGGCGCGTTGATGCGCAGAAAATCCTTACTCGAACGTGTCCGGCTGCTGGGCCGCTCGGCCATCGACGTGGTGGCGGTACTCGGGCGTTCCTGCCTGTTCCTGTTCCATGCCCTGGTTGGGCGCGGCGGCATTGGCGGTGGCTTCCAGCTGCTGATCAGGCAGCTGTACTCGGTGGGCGTGCTGTCGCTGGCGATCGTCGTCGTGTCCGGGGTGTTCATCGGCATGGTGCTGGCGCTGCAGGGCTACAGCATCCTCACCAAGTACGGCTCCGAGCAGGCCGTGGGCCAGATGGTGGCCCTGACCCTGTTGCGGGAACTTGGGCCGGTGGTCACGGCGTTGCTGTTCGCGGGCCGTGCCGGTTCTGCACTGACTGCCGAAATCGGCAACATGAAGTCCACCGAGCAGTTGTCCAGCCTGGAGATGATCGGCGTCGACCCGCTCAAGTACATCGTGGCGCCACGCTTGTGGGCCGGTTTCATCTCGTTGCCGCTGCTGGCGCTGATCTTCAGTGTGGTCGGTATCTGGGGGGGCTCGTGGGTCGCCGTGGACTGGCTGGGCGTATACGAGGGCTCGTTCTGGGCCAACATGCAGAACAGTGTTTCGTTCACCGACGACGTGCTCAACGGGCTGATCAAGAGCCTGGTGTTCGCATTCGTCGCGACCTGGATCGCCGTATTCCAGGGGTACGACTGTGAGCCCACTTCAGAAGGGATCAGCCGTGCAACCACCAAGACCGTGGTCTATGCCTCGTTGGCAGTGCTGGGTCTGGACTTTATTCTGACCGCCTTGATGTTTGGAGATTTCTGATGCAAAACCGCACCCTGGAAATCGGTGTCGGCCTGTTCCTGCTGGCCGGGATCCTGGCGCTGCTGCTGCTGGCCCTGCGTGTCAGCGGGCTGTCGGCCAGCCCGAGCAGCGATACCTATAAAGTTTATGCCTATTTCGACAATATCGCCGGTTTGACGGTCAGAGCCAAGGTGACCATGGCGGGCGTGACCATCGGCAAGGTCACCGCCATCGATCTGGACCGTGATTCCTATACCGGTCGGGTGACCCTGCAGCTGGACAAGTCGGTGGACAACCTGCCGACCGACTCCACTGCCTCGATCCTGACCGCCGGTCTGCTCGGCGAGAAGTACATCGGTATCAGCGTGGGCGGTGAGGAAGACGTGCTCAAGGACGGCTCGACCATTCACGACACCCAGTCTGCCCTGGTGCTGGAAGACCTGATAGGCAAGTTCCTGCTCAACTCCGTTGGCAAGGAACCGAAAGAAGCGCAACCGGCTAATTGAGGAGTTTCCATGATTTCGATCTTGCGACGTGGCCTGCTGGTGTTGCTGGCGGCTTTCCCCCTGATGACCTTGGCCGCGCAGTCGCCGCATGACGTGGTTCAGGGCACCACCACCGAGTTGCTGGGTGAACTCAAGGCCAACAAAGAGCAGTACAAGGCCAACCCACAAGCGTTCTACGACACCCTTGACCGGATTCTCGCGCCGGTGGTCGATGCCGACGGTATTTCCCGCAGCATCATGACCGTCAAGTACTCGCGCAAGGCCACGCCCGAGCAGATGCAGCGCTTCCAGGAAAACTTCAAGCGCAGCCTGTTCCAGTTCTACGGCAATGCGTTGCTGGAGTACAACAACCAAGGGATCGTCGTCGACCCGGCCAAGGCCGATGATGGCAAGCGCGCTTCGGTGGGCATGAAGGTTACCGGCAACAATGGCGCCGTGTACCCGGTGCAGTACACCCTGGAAAACCTGGGTGGCGAGTGGAAGGTGCGTAACGTCATCGTCAACGGCATCAACATCGGCAAGCTGTTCCGTGACCAGTTCGCCGATGCCATGCAGCGCAACGGCAACAACCTGGACAAGACCATCGACGGCTGGGCCGGCGAAGTGGCCAAGGCCAAGCAGGCCGCCGACAACTCGCCAGAAAAGGCGGTGAAATGAGTGAGGCCGCGGTAAGCATGGCTGAGCCGGGCGTGCTGAGCCTGTCCGGCGTGCTGGACTATCGCAGCGGGCCGCAGTTGCGCAAGCAAGGCAAGGCGCTGATCACTGCCAGCCGGGATGCGCAACTGGTGCTCGATTGCTCGGGCGTGCTGCGCTCCACCAGTGTCGGCCTGTCGTTGCTGCTGTCGTTCATGCGCGATGCCCAGGCCGCAGGCAAGGCCTGTCGGGTGCGGGGCATGCCCGACGACATGCGGGAAATTGCCGAGGTCTACGACCTCGATCAAGTGCTGGCGACCTGATGGCCCGGCACGGATGACGGCCCCTCGGTCAGCGAAGCCCTCGTTGGGCTTCGCAGGCGAGGGGCTTTTTTGTATGATGGCCGACCCGTGCGCATCGGGCGCCGATTGAGGTTGAGCATGCAGGCCGTAGAAGTTAAAAGCTTCCTTGAAGAGAAATTGCCGGGTTCCCGGGTAGAAGTTGAAGGCGAAGGCTGCAACTTCCAGTTGAACGTGATCAGCGACGAGTTGGCTGGCCTGAGCCCGGTCAAACGCCAGCAGGCTATCTATGCTCATCTGAATCCGTGGATCGCCAATGGCAGCATCCATGCGGTAACCATGAAATTTTTCAGCAGCGCAGCCTGGGCTGAGCGCACCTGAGCCAACTTGGCGGCGAGATTCCAATGGACAAACTGATTATTACTGGCGGCGCTCGTCTTGACGGCGAGATCCGTATTTCGGGTGCGAAGAACGCGGCCCTGCCGATTCTGGCGGCGACCCTGCTGGCCGATGGCCCGGTCACCGTAG
Organism: Pseudomonas sp. p99-361; assembly: GCF_003935475.1. Lineage (NCBI taxonomy): Bacteria > Pseudomonadati > Pseudomonadota > Gammaproteobacteria > Pseudomonadales > Pseudomonadaceae > Pseudomonas > Pseudomonas sp. p99-361. The sequence continues at coordinate 56,531 of NZ_RHQO01000028.1, forward strand.
GCAACCTGCCGCACCTGCACGACATCACCACCATGATCGAGCTGTTCGGCCGCATGGGCATCGAGCCTGTGATCGACGAAAAGCTGGCGGTGGAAATCGACCCCCGCACCATCAAGACCCTGGTCGCGCCGTACGAGCTGGTCAAGACCATGCGCGCCTCGATCCTGGTGCTGGGCCCGATGGTCGCCCGCTTCGGCGAGGCCGAGGTGGCACTGCCTGGCGGTTGCGCGATCGGTTCGCGCCCGGTCGACCTGCACATCCGTGGTCTGGAGGCCATGGGTGCGAAGATCGAGGTCGAAGCCGGCTACATCAAGGCCAAGGCGCCTGAGGGCGGCCTGCGCGGTGCGCATTTCTTCTTCGACACCGTCAGCGTGACCGGTACCGAAAACATCATGATGGCCGCAGCGCTGGCCAAAGGCCGCAGCGTGCTGCAGAACGCTGCGCGTGAGCCGGAGGTGGTCGACCTGGCCAACTTCATCAACGCCATGGGCGGCAAGGTGCAAGGTGCCGGTACCGACACCATCACCATCGATGGCGTCGAGCGCCTGGCGTCGGCCAGCTACCGTGTGATGCCGGACCGTATCGAGACCGGTACCTACCTGGTTGCCGCTGCCGTGACCGGTGGCCGCGTCAAGGTCAAGGATACCGACCCGACCATCCTTGAGGCCGTGCTGGAAAAGCTCAAGGAAGCCGGCGCCGAGATCACCACCGGTGAAGACTGGATCGAGCTCGACATGCAGGGCAAGCGGCCAAAAGCCGTGAACCTGCGTACTGCGCCGTACCCAGCGTTCCCCACCGACATGCAGGCGCAGTTCATCTCGCTGAACGCCATTGCCGAAGGCACCGGTGCCGTCATCGAAACCATCTTCGAAAACCGTTTCATGCACGTGTACGAAATGCACCGCATGGGGGCGCAGATCCAGGTCGAAGGCAACACCGCGATCGTTACCGGTGTACCGGCCCTCAAAGGCGCCCCGGTCATGGCCACCGATCTGCGCGCGTCGGCCAGCCTGGTGCTCTCGGCGCTGGTGGCCGAAGGTGACACGCTGATCGACCGCATCTACCACATTGACCGTGGCTACGAGTGCATCGAAGAAAAACTGCAGATGCTCGGCGCGAAAATCCGCCGCGTACCGGGCTGATCGCCCTCTGGTGCAAGGACGCACCGTTTGAATTGAAAGCGGCCAGGTCCATGACCTGGCCAGCAGTAGCCGCTTAAGGACTGACGTTCCAATGTTGACCATCGCGCTTTCCAAAGGCCGTATTCTCGACGATACCTTGCCGTTGCTGGCGGAGGCCGGCATCGTGCCGACCGAGAACCCGGACAAGAGCCGCAAACTGATCATCCCTACCACGCAGGACGACGTACGCCTGCTGATCGTGCGTGCTACCGACGTGCCGACCTATGTCGAGCATGGTGCTGCCGACCTGGGTGTGGCCGGCAAGGACGTGCTGATGGAGTACGGCGGCCAGGGCCTGTACGAGCCACTGGACCTGCAGATTGCCCGCTGCAAGCTGATGACCGCAGGCGTGGTCGGCGCCCCTGAGCCCAAGGGCCGCCTGCGCGTGGCCACCAAGTTCGTCAACGTCGCCAAGCGTTACTACGCCGAACAGGGCCGCCAGGTCGACATCATCAAGCTGTACGGCTCGATGGAGCTGGCACCGCTGATCAACCTCGCCGACAAGATCATCGACGTGGTAGATACCGGCAACACCCTGCGGGCCAATGGCCTGGAGCCCCAGGAAATGATCGCCACGATCAGCTCGCGCCTGGTGGTCAACAAGGCTTCCATGAAGATGCAGCACGCCCGCATCCAGAGCCTTATCGACACGCTGCGCGCGGCGGTCGAATCGCGACACCGCGGTTAATTCCCTACCGATTGCGCGCGGCCGTTGCTGCCGCGCCCATCTATCCGCGTCATAGCCACTTTTCTCGGGTGCCCGCGCGGATGGACTGGTAGCCTAGGGCGCCTGAGCATTCGCTAATCATCGAGGCCCTCGCCATGACCGTGTCCACTGCAATTGCCCGTCTCAACGCTGCTGATCCGGATTTCGCCCGACATCTGGATCATCTGCTGAGCTGGGAAAGTGTGTCCGATGACGCGGTCAACCAGCGCGTGCTGGACATCATCAAGGCCGTGCGCGAGCGTGGCGACGCAGCGCTGGTGGAGTTCACCCAGCGTTTCGATGGCGTTCAGGCCACATCGATCGATGACCTGATCCTCGATCGCGAGCGCCTGGAGCTGGCGCTGACCCGTATCACCCCCGTACAGCGCCAGGCCCTGGAAAAGGCCGCCGAACGTGTGCGCATCTACCATGAGCGGCAGAAGCAGGATTCCTGGCAGTACACCGAAGCCGACGGCACCGTACTGGGGCAGAAGGTTACCCCGCTGGATCGGGCCGGCCTGTATGTGCCCGGTGGCAAGGCCTCGTACCCCTCGTCAGTGCTGATGAATGCCATCCCGGCCAAGGTGGCCGGCGTGGCCGAAGTGGTGATGGTGGTGCCGACCCCGCGGGGTGAGGTCAACGAGCTGGTGCTGGCCGCTGCCTGCATCGCCGGTGTCGACCGCGTGTTCACTGTCGGTGGCGCCCAGGCGGTCGCGGCACTGGCCTATGGCACCGAAAGCGTGCCACAGGTCGACAAGATCGTCGGCCCGGGCAACATCTACGTGGCCACTGCCAAGCGCCATGTATTTGGCCAGGTGGGCATCGACATGATCGCCGGGCCTTCGGAAATCCTGGTGGTGTGCGACGGTCAGACCGACCCGGACTGGATCGCCATGGACCTGTTCTCCCAGGCTGAACACGACGAAGACGCACAGGCCATTCTGGTCAGCCCGGATGCCGCCTTCCTCGACCGTGTCGCTGCCAGTATCGACAAGCTGCTGCCGACCATGGAGCGTGCGCAAATCATCCAGAAGTCGGTCAACGGCCGTGGTGCATTGATCCAGGTAAAAGACATGCAGCAGGCCATGGACGTGGCCAACCGCATTGCCCCCGAGCACCTGGAACTGTCGGTGGCCGACCCGCAGGCCTGGCTGCCGCACATTCGCCACGCCGGGGCGATCTTCATGGGCCGCCACACCAGCGAAGCACTGGGTGATTACTGCGCCGGCCCCAACCACGTGTTGCCAACCTCCGGCACTGCACGCTTCTCGTCGCCGTTGGGTGTGTACGACTTCCAGAAGCGCTCGTCGATCATCTTCTGCTCCGAGCAAGGCGCGTCCGAACTGGGCCAGACTGCCTCCGTGCTGGCCCGTGGCGAATCGCTGACCGCGCACGCCCGAAGCGCTGAATACCGCATCCTGACCCAACAGAAGGGGAACTGAACATGAGCCGATTCTGGAGCCCCTTCGTCAAGGACCTGGTGCCTTACGTGCCGGGCGAGCAGCCCAAACTGGCGCGGCTGGTCAAGCTGAACACCAACGAGAACCCCTACGGCCCGTCGCCCAAGGCGCTGGAGGCCATGCGCGCGGAGCTGAACGACAACCTGCGCCTGTACCCCGATCCTAACGGCGACCGCCTGAAGCAGGCGGTGGCCGAGTATTACGGCGTTACCCCGGCGCAAGTGTTTGTCGGCAATGGTTCGGACGAGGTGCTGGCGCACATCTTCCACGGCCTGTTCCAGCACGATGCACCGTTGTTGTTCCCCGATATCAGCTACAGCTTCTACCCGGTGTACTGTGGTCTCTACGGCATCGCGTTCGAGCAGGTAGCCCTGGACGAGCAGTTCCAGATCCGTATCGAGGACTACAACAAGCCCAATGCCGGGATCATCTTCCCCAACCCCAACGCGCCTACGGGTTGCCTGATGCCACTGCAGGCGGTAGAGCAACTGCTGCAGGCCAACCGTGACTCGGTGGTGGTAGTGGATGAAGCGTACATCGACTTCGGCGGCGAAACCGCCATCAGCCTGGTCGACCGCTACGACAACCTGCTGGTGACCCAGACCTTGTCCAAATCGCGCTCGTTGGCGGGGCTGCGTGTCGGCTTGGCCGTGGGGCACCCGGACCTGATCGAAGCATTGGAGCGCATCAAGAACAGCTTCAACTCCTACCCGCTGGACCGTGCGGCCATTGTTGGCGCTGCCGCGGCTTTCGAGGACCGAGAGTACTTCGAGCAAACCTGCCGCAAGGTCATCGACAGCCGCGAGGCGTTGGTTGGCCAGCTACAGGCCAAGGGCTTCGAAGTGCTGCCGTCGGCGGCCAACTTCATTTTCGCGCGCCACCCGCAACAGGATGCCGCCGAGTTGGCAGCGCGCTTGCGCGAGCAGGGCGTCATCGTGCGCCACTTCAAGCAGGCACGTATCGCTCAGTTCCTGCGGATCACCATTGGCACGCCGGAGATGAACCAGGCGCTGCTGGATGCCTTGAACTGACCGGGCCCTTTCTAGCGCCTGTCACACCGAGCGCCGCCCGCGCGGCGCCCGGTGCCTACTCAAAAACAATTCTGTGAAGCGTTGCAGCCTATTGATTCAGCGCTTATGGTTAGCCCTAATTCGTCCGATGACTGGATGTATCGATGTCGTTATTGATCAAACGCTCCCTCGTCGAGCAGGCCGTTGAGCAACTGCGTGAGCGCATCGCCCAGGGTGACTGGCAGATCGGCCAGCGCCTGCCGACCGAGCCGGAACTGGCCCTGCAACTGGGCATCAGCCGTAACACCGTGCGCGAAGCCATGCGCGTGCTGGCCTTCAGCGGCCTGGTCGAAGTACGCCAAGGCGACGGCAGCTACCTGCGTACCGCGCAGGACCCGTTGCTGGCGATGCAGGCCATGGCCCGCTGTACCGCCGAGCAGGCCCGTGAAACCCGCCACATTCTCGAGGCGGAGGCGATTGGCCTGGCCGCGCTGCGGCGCACCGATGCAGACCTGCAAGGGCTGCGCGAAGCGCTGGCCGGCAGCGCCGGGCATTTTCATGGTGATGTCGATCACTACATAAGGTGCGACCTGGTGTTTCACCAGCGGCTGGTCGATGCCGCCCACAACCCCGCCCTCAGCGAGCTTTACCGCTATTTCTCCGGCGTGGTCGCGGCGGCGCTGCAGCACAGCATGGCGACCGTGCCCCGCTGCCAGGCCACGTTCGATCTGCATGGGCAGATCCTCGACGCCATCGAACAGCGTGATGCGGACCGGGCCAAGCGCCTGAGCCGTACCCTCATCGAATCCTGACCCCGAGAACACCATGGCTGAGTCCCTACCCCGCAACACCCCACCGCACGCGCGTGACCTCGATGAACTGCTGATCGACGCCGAGGCCGACGACGAGCAAATCCAGCAGCAGCCGGTGCAATTACGTCGGCCGTGGCTGCTGTTGCTCGGCCTGGTGCTGGTGGCGCTGAACCTGCGCCCGGCGCTGTCGAGCATGGCGCCCGTGTTGGGCCAGGTGTCCGAAGGCCTGGGGCTGAACGCTTCGCAAGCCGGTTTGCTGACTACCTTGCCGGTGTTGTGCCTGGGGCTGTTTGCGCCGCTGGCACCGATGCTGGCAAGGCGCTTTGGTAGTGAGCGGGTGATCGTCGGCATTCTGCTCACCCTGGCTTTGGGCATTGTCGTGCGCAGCAGTTTGGGCGTGGCGGGGGTGTTTCTGGGCAGCCTGATGGCTGGCGCCAGCATCGGCATCATCGGGGTGTTGTTGCCCGGTATCGTCAAGCGCGACTTCCCCCAGCACGCAGGCACGCTGACCGGGGTGTACACCATGGCCTTGTGCCTGGGCGCGGCCATGGCGGCGGGTGCCACCGTGCCCTTGGCCAGCCATTTCGGTGGCAGCTGGGCGTTGGGCCTGGGCTTCTGGGTGCTCCCGGCGCTGCTGGCCATGCTGGTCTGGCTGCCACAAGCCCGCCAGGGGCACGGCCTGCACAAGGTGGCATACCGCGTGCGTGGCCTCTGGCGTGACCCGTTGGCCTGGCAGGTGACCCTGTACATGGGCCTGCAGTCGTCGCTGGCCTACATCGTGTTTGGCTGGCTGCCGTCGATCCTGATCGGTCGTGGCCTGAGCCCGACCCAGGCCGGCCTGGTACTTTCCGGGTCGGTCATCGTGCAGTTGCTGAGTTCGCTGAGCGCGCCGTGGCTGGCCACTCGCGGCAAGGACCAGCGGCTGGCAATCGTGGTGGTCATGCTGACCACTCTGGCGGGCCTGTTCGGTTGCCTGTATGCCCCGCTTTCCGGGCTGTGGGGCTGGGCCGTGGTGCTGGGCCTGGGGCAGGGTGGTACATTTGCCCTGGCGCTGACCTTGATCGTGTTGCGCTCGAAGGATGCCCACGTGGCGGCCAACCTGTCGAGCATGGCCCAAGGCGTGGGTTATACCCTGGCGTCGATGGGGCCGTTCGCGGTGGGGTTGGTGCATGACCTGACGGGCGGCTGGGCGGCCGTGGGCTGGATCTTCGCTGTGCTTGGGGTCGGCGCCATCGTCTTCGGGTTGGGGGCCGGGCGGGCTTTGCATGTGCAGGTGACCAGCGAAAAAGTCTGAATCTGTGCTGGGCAGCACCGGCCCTGTCGCCGGCAAGCCAGCTCCCACAGGGATCGCATCAGGGCTGACAGGTGATTGCCACAAGGTATGGCAGCGCCTGTTAGAGCGAGCGCCGCCCGCGCGGCGCAATCGCGAGCTGCGCTCGCTCCTAC
>NZ_RHQO01000029.1:0-4389 GCF_003935475.1 Pseudomonas sp. p99-361
GGCGGCGCTCGCTCTAACAGGCGCTGCCATACCTTGTGGCAAACACCTGTCAGCCCTAAGGCGATCCCTGTGGGAGCCTGGCTTGCCAGCGATGGGCCGCAAAGCGGCCCCGATTTTTGTCAGTTCTGCTCAGCCACGCTTGCCTTGCCTTGGCGCGTCTCGATCTCACCAATCAAGCGCTTGGCCAGCGCCGGGTAGTTCTCGTCGAAGTGGTGGCCGCCGGGCAGTTTCATGCGCTCGCCAACAGCCGTGCCATCGGTGCAGCCGCTTTCGTCAGCTTCCTCGACGCCATACACACACACCACCTTGGAGGCAGGCAGCTTGGCCATTTCCGGCCCGGTTGGCGCTTCCTGGCCCTCCTTGCCCAGCCAGCCCTCCACTTCGATCTCGAAACTGCCGCTGCGGGCAAAGGCCAGCAGCATCACGGCGTCGATACGCTGCTGGTCTTCGGCCGGCAGGCGGTTGTAGATCGCCGGCAGTACGTCGGCCCCGAATGAATAGCCTGCAAGCACGAAGCGCTTGGTGCCCCATTTCTGGCGATAGTGCTGCATCAGTTCGGACAGGTCGGCAGCGCTTTGCTCGGGGGTTTTGTGCTGCCAGTAATAGCGCAGCGTGTCGATGCCCACCACCGGGTAGCCCAGCTTGGCCATTTCGCCAGCGACGTCGCGGTCCAGGTCGCGCCAGCCGCCATCGCCGGAAAGGAACAGGGTGACGGTATCGGTGGTTTGCCCGGCCGGCACCTCGACTACCGGGACTGGCAGCGCGTTGCCATCGTGGCCGAGCAAGGCCTGGGTCAGTTGCGCCTTGAGCACCTGCGGCAGGTGGATGTCGTAATCGCTGATGCTGGTTTCGGCATTGGCCTGGTCACGCACGAAGGCGGCGCTGGCGTCGTCCGGGTTGTCGTTCCAGGCCACGCTCCAGTGGCCATGCGCCGCGGATTTGGGCAACGGCGCCTGGCAGCCGGGCTGCTCAAGGGCAAAGCCTACGGAAATGGCGCGGGCCTTGTCATCGCTCTGCCCGGCCAGCCAGCGCCAGGCCTGGGCGGCACCAGGGCCGATACCGGCGACCACGTCGGGTTTTGCCGGCAATTGCTTCAGGGCCTGGTCCAGCGCCTGTTGCTGCTTGCTGCAATCGTTCGGTGGCAGGATCACCTGCACCAGCTGCGCTTCGCCAGCCTGGGCCAGGTCCAGCAGTTGCTTGTCGCTCAGCGCCTGGTCCTGAGGCACGCCGATGGCCACGCTGATTTTGGGGTGCACGCCTGGCGTCACCCGGGTAATGGGGGTGTCATTGATGCTCATTTGTTCCAGGTGCGCCTCTGGGGCAGGGCGCGTCCACAGCCAGAACGCCAGCCCGCCACCCAGGGCAGCCAGCAACAGGGGAACCAGTAGGTACAGCCAATAGCGTCGGGTCATCAACGTTTCACCAATCCAGTCAGGCCGCCAGCAATGAGGGCGGCAGTGTCGGCCAGTGCCACCAGCGGGTCGAGCCCGGCTGGCACGGCCATGTAGCGGGGTTCCCAGTCCGGTTGGAACTTGTCCTTGAAGCGCCGGAGCCCCTGGAAGTTGTAAAGCTGCTCACCACGGCGGAACACCAGTGAGCCCAGGCGCTGGGTCAATGGCGCGCCACGCCGTGGCTGCAGGCCGGAGAGCGGCACCATACCCAGGCTGAAGCGCCCGTAGTCACGGCTTTTATAGTGCAAGATCAAGCCGATCATCATGTACTCCATGGTCAGCTTGGGGGCCTCGGGGTGGGCGCGCATCAGGTCCAGGCTGGCCAGTTCGTGGCTGTGGGTTTCCAGCAGGTTGGCAAAGGCCACCGGGCGGCCCTGGAAGCGAATCAGGGCAATCCGGAAGTGCTGCAGGTAGTCCGGGCTGAAGCGTCCCAGCGAGAAGCCTTTCTCGCGTACGTTCTTGCCGCCGAGCCAGGCATCGGAGATTTCCTTCAGTTCTGCTAGCGGTGCTTGGCCAGGCTCGTGGATTTCCAGGCTCAGGCCATCGCGTCCGCCGCGGTTCCAGGTATAACGCAGGTCCTTCATTTCCTTGCCCTTGGCTTCGAGGTCGAAGCGGCGCAAGTCGACCCGGGCCTCTTCACCCAGTTTCAGCGCGGTCAGGCCAATGTCCATGTAGAACGGCAGGTTTTCCGCGCGTACCTGGTAGAACACCGGCCGCGCATGGTGCAGGTCGCACAGGTCGCGGAACTGCCAGATCATCTCGGCCCGTTCCTGGGCCGGGCCGATCGGATCGTACAGTGCCACCAGGCTACGGCCGCGCCGGGCATACATGAGGAATGCATTGTCCCGTGGGTGGAACAGCAAGGCCTTGTCGCCGGTGAGTGCCAGGCCGCCGTCAGGCTGGTCGGACGCCAGCAGAATGCGGTTGGCACGCTGCAGTTCTTCTTCGTCAGGCAGGTGGATCACCGGTGGTGCGGTGCGCAGCAGCCAGGTCAGTGCCAGGGCCGCCAACAGCAAGGCGCTGCCCATAGCCGCGCGCAGGCCGCGGGGGGCGTCGGCGTCGAGGGTGAACTGCCACCACAGCTGATGGCTGTAGGGCACATCCTGGTAGGCAAACAGCAGCAGCCACACCGAGGCCCCGACAACACAGGCACTTGCGACCAGAAATACCGGCGAGAAGGGCAGCTCCATCAACCGGCTGGGGCGGTAGAACGAGCGCCGGAACACGGCCAGCAAGGTGGCAGTAAAGGTCAGCAGGCTGGCCTCTTCCCAGTCGAAGCCTTTGAGCAACGACAGCAGGGCACCGACCAGCAACAATACGATTGTCAGCATCCAGGCGGCCGACAGGCGCCGCCGCAGGCCTTGGGCCAGCAGCAGGCACAGCACGCCGATCAAGCTGGCGCCGAAGTGCGATGCATCGATCAGCCGGTGTGGCACCAGAAAGCCCATGTGCTCCAGGCGCGTGTCGATTTCCGGGGTGGCGCCGGAGAACAGCAACACCACACCAGACAGGAACACCAGGATCGACAGGATAGGCGCAGCCAGGCCCGAGGCGGCCTTCATGGCCTGCTGGGCGAACAGCAGGCGCCGGGCTTCGTTGGCCAACAGCAACACGCAGGCCAGCAGCAGCGGCACCACTACGTAGATCAACCGGTACAGCAGCAATGCGGCAGCCAGCGGCGCCGCACCCAGCTGGTTGGCAAAGGCCGCCAGCAGGATCGCCTCAAACACCCCGACCCCGCCCGGTACATGGCTGAGCACACCTGCCGCCAAGGCCAGCAGATACACCAGCACGAACGCGCCGAACGGGGGCGCTTCGGGCAGTAGCAGGTACAGCACGGTAGCGGCAGCTGCCACATCCAGTGCAGTGATCAGCAGTTGCAGGGCAGTCAGGCGGGCATCCGGCAGGCGCAAGGTGCGGCGCCCCAGTTGCACCAGCAGGTTATTGGCCAGTGGCTGTTCGGCAAGGCGCCGACGGTACAAGCCGATGACCAGCAGGGCAGAGGCGACCAGCACCGCACTGGCGATGCCCGCCAACAGGCCCTGGGCCAGGCCAAGTGCGCTGGATGCAGCCCGCAGGTCGCTCAAAGTCGCCAGGGCGGCCAGGGGCGGAAGCGCGCAGCCCAGCGACAGGCTGGCAAAAACGGTCATGCGTGCGACCTCGCCAGCGCCCAGCCCATGGCGGGCGTACAAGCGGTAGCGCACCGAGCCGCCCGAGAGCATCGACAGGCCGATGGCGTTGCCGATGGCGAACGCACTGAAACCACCCAGCACCAGGGTAGGTGCCGGCAGCTTCACCCCGGCATAGCGGCTGGCCGACCACTCGTAGCCCAGCAGGATCACGAAGCCGACCACCGTCGCGACAAAAGCGCCCAGCAGCGACTGCGCCGGAACACTGAGCATGGCGTCGTGCAGGGCGTAGATGTCCAGCTCGCTGAGCAAGTGGCGGCAAGCGATCAGGGCCATGGTGAACAGCAGCAGGGTTACCGCAAGGCCGATGGGCTGGCGGTAGCGGCTCAGGCGTTCGAGCAACGGCAGGCGCTGAACCGCACCTGGCAGCGCCGTGGCAAGCGGTACCTGGGGTTCGGGGTTGTGCGTAGTCATGAATTGCCCCGGGCAAGCAGCGCGAGGTGGAGGAGAGGTGCGGCCAAGTGAAAGTCCCTTTGGAAAACGTATCCGGATATTACTCCGGACAACATGACTTGCAGTCGTCCGGCAGCGTTAAAGATAGTTCATCCAGAGGATGAACCCTCAACACCGCAGGTTGGATCGGTAAACCCGGTCATACGAGTGGCAGGAGACAAACGCAACAAACCCCGCGCTGCTGTTACACAGGCGGGGTTTGTTCTGACGAATATGGTTGCGGGAGCCGGATTTGAACCGACGACCTTCGGGTTATGAGCCCGACGAGCTACCAGGCTGCTCCATCCCGCGTCAGT
>NZ_RHQO01000029.1:4398-62948 GCF_003935475.1 Pseudomonas sp. p99-361
TGCGGGAGCCGGATTTGAACCGACGACCTTCGGGTTATGAGCCCGACGAGCTACCAGGCTGCTCCATCCCGCGTCAGTGGGGCGAATTCTACAGTTTGCAGCGTGTGTGTCAAGCGCTACTTTTTGATTTACCGAGACTTTTTGAAAAATCGCTTTTTCATGGCAAAGAAAAAAGCCACTGCGTGAACAGTGGCCTTTTCTCGAAACTGGTTGCGGGAGCCGGATTTGAACCGACGACCTTCGGGTTATGAGCCCGACGAGCTACCAGGCTGCTCCATCCCGCGCCTGTGAGATCGAATTCTACGGATTTGCGCGCTGGTGTCAAGCAATTGTTTTGAAAAAACCTTTTTTGTTCAAACCCTTAGCGCATCACACCTGCATGCGGCTCAGGCGCGGCGGGCCTTTCAGGCCGATTATCGCGTGGGCATGCGGGTCAGCTGTTGAACGGGCGGCCCCATGCGATACTATCTGTATGAATTTACAGTGCTGACGGTCATCCATGTCTTTGCGCAAGATCATCCACGTTGACTGCGATTGCTTCTATGCCGCGATCGAGATGCGTGACGACCCGCGCCTGGCCGGGCGGCCCATGGCAGTGGGCGGCTCGGCAGAGCGCCGTGGCGTGATCGCCACCTGTAATTATGAAGCGCGTGCCTACGGTGTGCGCTCGGCCATGGCATCGCGCCACGCGCTGAAACTGTGCCCGGACTTGTTGATCGTCAAGCCGCGTTTCGAGGCCTATCGCGAAGCCTCGCGGGAAATTCATGCCATCTTTCGAGACTACACCGAGCTGATCGAGCCCTTGTCGTTGGACGAGGCCTACCTGGATGTCAGCGACAGCCAATGGTATTCGGGTAGCGCCACCCGTATTGCCGAGGATATTCGCCGGCGAGTCGCGCGTACCCTGCATATCACCGTGTCGGCGGGGGTGGCGCCAAACAAGTTCCTGGCCAAGATCGCCAGCGACTGGCGCAAGCCCAACGGGCTGTTCGTGATTACCCCCGATGAGGTCGAGGCATTCGTTGCGGCCTTGCCAGTAGCCAGGCTGCACGGCGTGGGCAAAGTCACGGCAGACAAACTGACGCGCCTGGGTATCGAAACCTGCCTGCAACTGCGTGACTGGTCGCGCCTGGCGCTGGTGCGCGAGTTCGGCAGTTTCGGTGAGCGGTTGTGGGGGCTGGCGCGAGGTATTGACGAGCGTGCGGTGCACAACGATAGCCGGCGCCAGTCGGTCAGCGTGGAAAATACCTACGACACCGACCTGCCGGACTTGGCCAGTTGCCTGGCGCGTTTGCCGGAGCTGCTGGAAAGCCTGAACGAACGCATCGCCCGCATGGACAGCAGTTACCGGCCAGAGAAACCCTTCGTCAAGGTCAAGTTCCATGACTTCAGCCAAACCACGCTGGAACAGGCCGGGGCGGGCAGGGACCTGGAAAGTTACCGGCAATTGCTGGGGCAGGCGTTCGCCCGCGGTGGCAAGCCGGTACGTTTGTTGGGGGTAGGGGTAAGGTTGCGCGATCTGCGCGGGGCGCATGAACAGCTGGAGCTGTTTGCGCCTATATAAAGAAGCGGCCATGCGTCGCGGTGGGCGACGCAAGGCCGATCCACAAGGTGACCGCGACGCGTGGTGCGGGTAGAGACCGGGTTATTGCGCCCCCGGGTCAGCCACTAATCGCCCGGTAGCCTTGGTCAGCGACTGCAGAAACTCCTGCTGCAGCTCCGGGTCGTTGCGGGTCAGCTCGATCAGGCTCTGTTCCATTTCGCTGGCTTCTTCTTCAAGGCCCAGCTCGGACAGGCGCTTGACCCGGTGTACCCACTGGCTGACATCGTCATCTTCGAGGTCATCGAAGATCAGCTCATGGGCCTCATGCAGCTTGTTGCGCAGGGTGGCGCTGACCAGCAGGCTGGCGTCGCCACGGACCCCGTTGTCCTCGTCGAGCACTTGCAGGTGCAGGGTGCCGACGTGGTTGAGGTTCTGCTCCGAAAACGGGCTGTCCAGCAGGTTCAGGCGCAGTACGCCGCTACGGTCGGTGGTCAGCTCGTGAGTCATTTTGCCAGCCTTGACCTCGACCAAGCGTTCGCTCCACGGCATGCTGGTGGATTCTTCACGCTGGCCTTTCTGCACTTCGCTGATCCCGGCCAGGTTCTGCTGGGCGCGGCCATTGGACGCTACGTTCATGAACGGGTTGAGCCCGTCCACCCCATAGCTGAGCCAGTCGTGGGTCATGCTTTGCGGCAGGTTGCCCAAAGCGAAGACATTGACCACGTTGGCGCCAACCCCCGCCACAACGGCCACCGCACCCAGCGGGATCTCGTAGATCTCCCGCCAGGGCTGGTAAGGCGTGTAGCGATCATAGCGGCGGGTGACTTCGAACTCGGTCACTTCGAAACGCTTTTCCTCATGCACGCGCACACGCCGTTGCGGCAGCTCCATCACCTTCGGCTCGCCGACATCGATCTGCAGGGTGCGGGCGAGCAGTTTGCGCTCCACGCGCTCCTCATGGTCGCTGCGCTGGGACATCTGGTTGGCGCAGCCGCTGACGAGCAGGGCGCCGCACAGTGCAGCGCCCCCCCGGGTAAAGGTACTTCGCTTGAACATGATTACTCGTGCATTGGTTATCAGCGGCGAACGCGGGCCTGCAGGAAGGTCAGCACTTCATTGAGCGGCAACGGCTGGGCGTCCTGCTCGGTGCGGTGCTTGTACTCCAGGTTGCCTTCGGCCAGGCCGCGATCGCTGACCACGATGCGGTGCGGGATGCCGATCAGCTCCATATCGGCGAACTTGATGCCGGGGCTGGTCTTCTTGTCGCGGTCGTCCAGGAGTACTTCATAGCCGGCGGCGGTCAGTTCGGCGTACAGCTTGTCGGTTGCCTCGCGAACCGCTTCGGTTTCGTAGCGCAGCGGTACCAGGGCAATCTGGAACGGGGCCAGGGCGTCGTTCCAGATGATGCCTTTGTCGTCGTAGCTCTGCTCGATGGCGGCTGCCACCACGCGCGATACACCGATGCCGTAGCAACCCATCGACAGCACGACCGGCTTGCCGTTCTCGCCCAGCACCTGGCACTTCAGCGCTTCGCTGTACTTGGTGCCCAGCTGGAAGATATGCCCAACTTCGATGCCACGCTTGATGATCAGGGTGCCTTGGCCGTCCGGACTCGGGTCACCTTCAACCACATTGCGCAGGTCGGCTACCTGTGGCACTGGCAGGTCGCGCTCCCAGTTCACGCCGAAATAGTGTTTGTCATCGATGTTGGCACCAATACCGAAGTCGCTCATCAGCGCCACCGAGCGGTCGATGATGCATTCCAGCGGCAGGTTCAGTGGGCCCAGCGAGCCGGCGCCGGCACCGATCGCCTCGCGCAGTTCGGCTTCGGTGGCCATTACCAGCGGGTCGGCAACCTGTTCAAGCTTGGTGGCCTTGATTTCGTTCAGCTCGTGGTCGCCACGAACGATCAGGGCCACCAGCTTGCCCTCCTCGGCGCCGTGCACGATCAGGGTCTTGACGGTTTTCTCGATCGGCAGGCCGAAGTTTTCCACCAACTGGGCGATGGTCTTGGCGTTAGGCGTATCGACCAGGCGCAGCTCTTCGGTAGGCGCAGGGCGCACGGTTTCCCGTGGGATGGCCTCGGCCTTTTCGATGTTGGCGGCGTAGTCGGAGCTGTCGCTGAAGATCACGTCGTCTTCGCCAGACTCGGCCAGTACGTGGAATTCATGCGAGTAGCTGCCGCCGATCGAGCCGGTGTCGGCCTGCACAGGGCGGAAGTCCAGGCCCAGGCGCGTGAATATGTTGCTGTAGGCCTGGTGCATGCGGTCATAGGTTTCCTGCAAGGAAGCCTGGTCGGCATGGAACGAGTAGGCGTCTTTCATGATGAACTCGCGGCCACGCATCAGGCCGAAGCGCGGGCGGATTTCATCGCGGAATTTGGTCTGGATCTGGTACATGTTGAGCGGCAGCTGTTTATAGCTGGACAGCTCGTTACGGGCCAGGTCGGTGATCACTTCTTCGTGGGTTGGGCCGACACAGAAGTCACGCTGATGGCGGTCTTTGAGGCGCAGCAGTTCCGGGCCGTATTGTTCCCAGCGGCCGGACTCCTGCCACAACTCGGCGGGCTGGATGCTTGGCATCAGCACTTCGAGGGCACCGGCGGCGTTCATTTCCTCACGTACCACGGCCTCGACCTTGCGCATTACCCGCAGGCCCATCGGCAGCCAGGTGTACAGGCCGGAGGCCAGTTTGCGGATCATGCCGGCACGCAGCATGAGCTGATGGCTGATGACCACTGCATCGGCAGGGGTTTCTTTCTGGGTGGCGAGCAAATATTGACTGGTGCGCATGGTTAGCCGTGTCGATTGCCTAAGACGTTGAAATAGCCCCGCATTGTACGGGGGTGAAACGAAGGCGTACAGGATGCCCCAGGGCGTGACGCTTGTCAGCCAAGAAAAAGCCCGGCGAGGTCGCCGGGCTTTTCAGGTGCGGGGCACTGCAAGCCAGGCTTACAGGATGCTCAGCGGGTACTCCACGATCAGGCGCAGTTCGTCGATCGAAGGCGAACCGTAGTAAACGCCATCGGCCGAACGGTAGGTGGCTTGACGGACGCGGAAGCTCAGGTCCTTGGCTGGGCCGCTCTGCATCACGTACTTGACGTCGATGTCGCGTTCCCATTCCTTGCCGCTGTCGGTGGTGCGGGTGGTTGCACCGGTACCACGTACATAGCGGGTCATGAAGGTCAGGCCGGGTACGCCGAATTCAGCGAAGTTCAGGTCGTAGCGAGCCTGCCAGGATTTTTCGTCTTCGGCGTTGAAGTCGGAACGGGCCACGGAGTTGGCCAGGAAGACCGTGCCGCCACCGTCTACACCGTAGGCGTAGTCGCCGTCACCGGTGACCTTCTGGTAGGCCAGGGTGAAGGTGTGGGCGCCGACGTTGTACGCGGCCGACAGGCTGGCTGCGATGTTGTCCAGTTCGTTGCTGCCGTCGGACTTGCTGACGAATGCACCGGTCAGGTTGTTGCCGATGGACTTGGTGTCATAGATGTTGAAGTCGAACACCAGGCCTTGCTTGTCGCTGATCGGCAGCGCCCAGTTGATATTGCCGTACCACTTGCGGAAGTGGTCTTCGACACGCGAGTAGTAAACGCTGGTGCTGAGGTTGTCGGAGAGGGCATAGGTGCCACCAAAGACATTGGCCTCGGTCAGCCGCAGGCTGTCGTGGTAAGTCTGGGCCTGGGCGTTCAGCGCAGTGAAGTGACCAGCGTGCAGGGTCAGGCCGTCGATTTCGTTGCTGGTGATCAGGCCACCTTCGGCAACTTCTGGCAGCAAGCGGCTGTCGTCGGTTGCGAATACTGGCAGTGCGGTGAACTGGTCGCCCCACTTCAGTACGGTGTTGGAGATGCGCATTTTCACAGCGCCGCCCGCTTCCGAGTAATCATCTTGCGAGCGACCGTCCGAGCCAGTCGGGAACAGGCCGGTGCCGGCGCGGCCGCGGCCGCTGTCCAGCTTCAGGCCGAGCATGCCGATGGCGTCGACGCCGAAGCCTACGGTGCCTTGGGTGAAGCCGGATTCGAAGGTGCCCAGGAAGCCAAGGCCGGTTTCTTCCACGCGGCTCTGGCTGCCAGGCGCGTTGTTGCGGAAGTCACGGCTGAAATACAGCATGCGGGTCTTGACGTTCAGCTTGCTGTCTTCGATGAAACCTTTGGACTCATCTTGTGCGGAGGCCATTGCCAACTGCGAGGTCCCTGCCGTAACGGCCAGGGCGATCATGCTCCACTTCATCACGCGCATCGTGATTTGCTCCTTTGGTTTTTAGGAAGAGTACCGCTGCGTCCAAGTGTTTTAGTTATATGGAGCAGCTCTTTCTTGTTATGTCGGCGAAAATGTATAGCACGCTGACTGTTCTTGGCGATATGGCGATAGAGACTCTTTACGGAACTTTTCCACCATGTCGCGTTCAGGTATTTCCATGTCGCAAATCACGCCCCAATACAGGGCCGTACAACCCCAGCGCTGCTTCTTTAGCCGCCATGAATCGGTAACTACCGACGCCAGCTGAAGAAACTCCCTGGTAACCAATGCCGCTGTTGTTATTTGTCGCGTACGCCTGCCATTGCAGATGCCGTGCCGACTTGGCGTGAAAGGAATGCAACAAGCGTGCTCAAAATTCGCAACAGTTCATGAAATTTTCACAAAACCCCCTACCGAGGCTCGGAAAGTGCCGTAAACACGGGGTCGAGCGCCGTTTTGGTATTATTGAGTTCGAGAATCATTAAAATTTAAGGCGCGCTCATAAAAGTCAATGTGTTACCGCCATTTGTTCATCCAGAGTCGTTTGTGGGGTGGCAGGTGCGGGAGGGGTGGGTAGATGGCCTCATTTTGGTGCGAAAAGTAGCGCTGTGTTACCGGGATTGTGCAGGGTATTCTTGCCACCCATGTTTTCCGCGCCATGCGGGTCGTTTTGTCTTAAGGAGATATGCCGTGTTCGTCCTCGATTCGCGTCTGCAGCAGGATTCCCTGGTGCTGGGGGAGTTTGCGCTGTGCCAGCTGCTGCTGAGCAAGGATGCCAATTATCCGTGGTTCATCCTGGTGCCCAAGCGTGCTGAGGTGAGTGAGTTGTTCGATTTGGATGTGCACGAGCAGCAGCAACTGTGGCAGGAGACCACCCTGTTGGCAGAAGCGTTGAAGGCCAGCTACGGCGCCGACAAGATGAACGTGGCAACCTTGGGCAATGTGGTAAGCCAGTTGCACATGCACGTGATCGTGCGCCGCCGTGAGGACGCTGCCTGGCCCGCCCCGGTCTGGGGCAAGTGCCCGCCAGTGGCCTATACCGATGCCCAGCTGCAGGCGCTACGCCAGCGTGTGCGCGACCTGGGGCTGGCCGGTTACCAGGAGGCCTGACATGTCACTGGAAATGCGCATGATCGAACTGGAAACCCGCCAGGCGTTCCAGGATGACACTCTCCAGGCATTGAATGATGTGGTGGTCGAGCAGGCGAAGGTGATCGAGCGCCTGCAGCTGCAGGTGGCCGAGCTGATAAAGCGGCATGAAGAGATGGTGGGGCAATTCGGTAGCGAAGGGGACGAGGCGCCGCCGCCGCATTATTGATGCGCTGATCACTATTCTGATCGGGTGCAGGGGCCCCCACAGGGCGGTAGTCAGGCCTGTGGGGGCATTCGTGCTGGGGCTGGCGGTATCAGCGGCGGGTCACGGCCACCACATCCTCGGCCTGCAGGCCTTTGTCGCGGTGCATCACCGAGAACTCCACGCGCTGGCCTTCGACGAGGATGCGGTGACCCTCCCCGCGAATGGCGCGAAAGTGCACGAAGATATCATCACCCGAATCACGGGAAATGAAGCCAAAGCCTTTGGACGTATTGAACCACTTCACCGTGCCGGTATCGCGGTTGCCGGTATCTGGGGCGGTGTGCTGGCTGTTGCGTGGCTTGCGCGGGCTGCGCGCAAAGCCCACGGCCAGGTGCAGGGCGACGGCCAGCGTGGCGCAGACCAGTGCTGCCAGGTTGCCCATTTCCGGGCGGGCCAGCAGCGTCAGGGTCTGTAGCACCACGGCAACTACCAGCAAGGCGCAGGCCAGGTGCTGCAGTTGCTGGCGCGCGCCTCGGTAATACAGGGGCACGACTGGCGCCAGGACCAGGTTGAGCAGGCCAAGCAGTGCCAGGTAGACCGCGTCGGGTTGCAGGAGGAAGGGGGTTGCTTCGGTTTTCAGGCTGGGTATGAGCGATAGCAGCAAAGCTGCCACGCCCGTCACCAGATGGACGATCTTGAACATGGGGTTGGCTCACAGTTGATAAGGCCGATCACAGGAAGAGCGGGCAGCACGGTGCGCATGAGGTGTAGAGCGCAAACACGTGGCAGGCCAGCCTATGCACCCGGCAATAACAGTCCGCACGGGTGGCACGCTGCCTATTTAACAGTAAAGCCGCAGGCTACTCAAACCGCAGGCCGCCCGGCGGGCGATGTGTTGCGCCATGTCACATGCGACAGGCGCCAAGTATTGCTACAGTGGTCGTCGCCCGCTTGAGTCTCAAGCCTTATGCAAAGGGGAACTTCATGGCAATCGATATCGGTATCAGTGAAGAAGATCGCAAATCCATCGTTGATGGGCTGTCCCGCTTGTTGTCGGATACCTACGTGCTGTATCTGAAAACCCATAACTTTCACTGGAACGTCACAGGGCCGTCGTTCCGCACCCTGCACCTGATGTTCGAAGAGCAGTACAACGAATTGGCGCTGGCGGTGGATTCCATCGCCGAGCGCATCCGGGCCCTGGGCTTCCCGGCGCCGGGGTCGTACGCATTCTATGCCCGGCACTCGTCCATCAAGGAGGAGGAAGGGGTACCCGCTGCGGAAGAGATGATCCGCCAGTTGGTGCAAGGGCAGGAGGCTGTGGTGCGCACGGCGCGCAGTATTTTCCCGGTAGTCGACAAGGTCAGTGACGAACCGACCGCCGACCTGCTGACCCAGCGCATGCAGGTGCACGAGAAGACCGCGTGGATGCTGCGGGTGCTGATCGACGGCAAATAATTACCCAGGCTGTCACATAACCCTGTGGGAGATAACACAGCCCTACGGGCTGCGCTGTCGCGCAGAGAACTCGATTCATAAGCACGATGCGGACCCTGTGGGAGCGGGCGTGCCCGCGAAGAATCCAGCGCGGTGGCTGGCACCGGCTACGCCGGTGTTCGCGGGCTCGCCCGCTCCCACAGGGCCGCGTCGTGCATGACAATCAGTGTTTGTGCAGGAACACTTTGCCGCTGCTTTAACCGCGCCCATCAGCGCTTCATAGGCCACCTGGTACCTGTGACGAGGAAGTGTGGCGCATGATGCAAGCGAGCAAGCGTGTAAATGGCCAGGGGCGTTGGCCGGGGAAACCGTGCATCGATCCGTTCAAGGCGGATTTCGACATGTTGCAGATCCAGCCGGTGTCGCGCTCCGTGCGCCTCAACGGCTTTTCCACGTGCCTGCGCCTGGAGGCCGTCTACTGGCAGATCCTCGAGCGCATTGCCGCCGCCAACCGTTGCTCGGTCAGCGCGGTGCTGTCCTACGTTGACCGCGAGATCCACCTACGCCAGGGTGGCGTGCGCAACTTCAGCGGCCTGATCCGGGTCATCTGCGTGGCGTGGCTGCAGAACCCGCCAAGTGCGCGCTGATCGCCTGGCGGGCTGCGCAGTGCTTGCTAACCATATATAATCCCGCTTTTTGCTGCCCCCGCAGCCAGCGTTTTGGTTGACGAGAGACACCCATGCCCCTGTATGACTATCAATGTGCATCCTGCGAGCACCGTATGGAAGTGCTGCAGAAGATCAGCGCCGCGCCGCTGACCGATTGCCCGGCCTGCCAGGCGCCAGCGCTGAAGAAGCTGCTGTCGGTCCCAGGCTTCCGCCTGAGCGGTAATGGTTGGTACGAAACCGACTTCAAGACCGGGGCGAAAAAGAATCTGGCAGGCGGCGACAAGGCCGACTGAGTTGAATGCTGTGACCGGGTCTTGCAGTATTAGCCCTCCGGGCGGCCAAGGCCTCCACCGAATACACGAATCACGAGAAGCGAAACCACCATCATGATGCGCAGCCATTATTGCGGCCAACTGAACGAGAGCCTGGACGGCCAGGAAGTCACCCTTTGCGGCTGGGTCCATCGGCGCCGCGACCACGGCGGGGTGATCTTCCTCGACATCCGTGACCGCGAAGGCATGGCCCAGGTCGTGTTCGACCCGGATCGCGCCGAAACTTTCGCCGCTGCCGACCGCGTGCGCAGCGAATACGTC
The DNA here is from genome assembly GCF_003935475.1 of Pseudomonas sp. p99-361. NCBI lineage: Bacteria > Pseudomonadati > Pseudomonadota > Gammaproteobacteria > Pseudomonadales > Pseudomonadaceae > Pseudomonas > Pseudomonas sp. p99-361. Next base: position 14,172 of record NZ_RHQO01000029.1, read on the forward strand.
GTGCAGCTGACCGGTAAGGTTCGCAAGCGCCCTGAGGGTGCAGTGAATGCCAACATGGCGTCCGGTGCCATCGAAATCCTCGGCTACCAGCTGACCGTGCTCAACGAAGCAGAAACGCCACCGTTCCCGCTGAACGAGTACTCCGACGTCGGCGAAGAAACCCGCCTGCGCTACCGCTTCATCGACCTGCGACGCCCGGAAATGGCCGACAAGCTGCGCCTGCGCTCGCGCATCACCAGCAGCATCCGTCGCTTCCTTGACGAAAATGGCTTCCTCGACGTCGAAACCCCAATCCTCACCCGTGCAACCCCGGAAGGCGCGCGCGACTACCTGGTGCCTAGCCGTACCCACGCCGGTAGCTTCTTCGCCCTGCCGCAGTCGCCACAGCTGTTCAAGCAGCTGCTGATGGTGGCCGGCTTCGACCGTTACTACCAGATCGCCAAGTGCTTCCGAGACGAAGACCTGCGTGCCGACCGCCAGCCGGAATTCACCCAGATCGACATCGAGACCAGCTTCCTCGATGAAAACGAGATCATGGGCCTGACCGAAAGCATGATCCGCAAGCTGTTCAAGGAAGTGCTCGACCTGGAATTCGGCGAATTCCCGCACATGACCTTCGAAGAAGCCATGCGCCGCTACGGTTCCGACAAGCCAGACCTGCGTAACCCGCTGGAACTGGTTGACGTTGCCGACCAGCTCAAGGATGTCGACTTCAAGGTGTTCGCCGGCCCGGCCAACGATCCGAAGTGCCGTGTAACCGCCCTGCGCCTGCCAGGCGGCGCCAGCATGCCGCGCAGCAAGATCGACGAGTACACCAAGTTCGTCGGCATCTACGGTGCCAAGGGCCTGGCCTACATCAAGGTCAACGAGCGCGCCAAGGGTGTCGAAGGCCTGCAGTCGCCGATCGTCAAGAACATCCCCGAGGCCAACCTCAACACCATCCTCGACCGCGTTGGCGCCGTAGACGGCGACATCGTGTTCTTCGGTGCCGACAAGTTCAAGGTGGTCAGCGAAGCGCTGGGCGCGCTGCGTATCCGCCTGGGCCACGACTTCGAGCTGCTGACCTGCGAGTGGGCACCGATGTGGGTCGTCGACTTCCCGATGTTCGAAGAGAACGAAGACGGCAGCTTCACCGCGCTGCACCACCCGTTCACCGCGCCGAAGTGCACCCCGCAGGAGCTCGAGGCCAACCCGGCTACCGCGCTGTCGCGTGCCTACGACATGGTCCTGAACGGTACCGAGCTGGGTGGCGGCTCGATCCGTATCCATCGCAAAGAGATGCAGCAGGCCGTGTTCCGCCTGCTGGGTATCGAAGCCGAAGAACAGGAAGAGAAATTCGGCTTCCTGCTCGACGCCCTGAAGTTCGGTGCACCGCCTCACGGTGGCCTGGCCTTCGGCCTGGACCGCCTGGTCATGCTGATGACTGGCGCCCAGTCGATTCGTGAAGTGATTGCCTTCCCGAAAACCCAGAGCGCCGCGTGTGTCATGACCCAGGCCCCTGGCCTGGTCGACGCCAAGGCCCTGCGCGAGCTGCACATCCGACTGCGTGAACAGACCAAGGTCGAATAAGCAGTCCCGGGCGCATCCACATGGATGCGCCTTTGCGTTTCGGCGCAGGCATTTTCCCGTCCCGCCCCGTCATGGGGCGGGGCTGTTTGTGATTCAAGGAAAACGGAGTCGTTATGGCTGGTCATTCCAAGTGGGCGAACATCAAGCACCGCAAAGAGCGCCAGGATGCCAAGAGAGGCAAGGTCTTCACCAAGTGGATCCGCGAACTGACGGTCGCTGCCAAGCAGGGCGGCCCTGATCCGGCATCCAACCCGCGCCTGCGCCTGGCCCTGGACAAGGCCCTGGGTGCCAACATGAGCCGCGACATCATCGACCGCGCCGTGGCCCGTGGTGCGGGCACCAACGAAAGCGACAACGTCGAAGAGCTCAGCTACGAAGGTTACGGCCCGGGTGGCGTGGCGATCATGGTCGAAGCCATGACCGACAACCGCAACCGTACCGCCGCCGCCGTGCGCCATGCCTTCACCAAGTGTGGCGGCAACCTCGGTACTGATGGCTCGGTGGCCTACCTGTTCGAGCGCAAGGGGCAGCTCAGCTTTGCGCCGGGCGTGGACGAAGACGCGTTGATGGAAGCGGCGATGGAGGCCGATGCCGACGACGTGGTAGCCAACGACGACGGTTCGTTCGAGGTATTCACCTCGTTCAACAGTTTCTATGCCGTGCGTAACGCCCTGGAAGAGGCCGGCTTCAAGGCCGCTGACGCGGAAATCGTGATGCAGCCGACCACCAGTGCCGAACTCGACCAGGAGGGTGCCGAGAAGGTGCTCAAGCTGATCGACATGCTCGAAGATCTGGATGACGTGCAGAACGTCTACTCCAACGCCCAGATTTCCGACGAGATCATGGAAAACCTCGGCTAAGGTCTGCAGACTCGCCGAGTCAAGGCTGCTATTGGGGCTGCTGTGCAGCCCATCGCCGGCAAGCCAGCTCCCACAGGTACCGCGCTTTTCTTGAAGCTTGTGCTGTACCTGTGGGGGCTGGCTTGCCGGCGATGGGCCGCGCAGCGGCCCCTATGGTCTTGCAACGTTAGTTTTTTACGACAGGCACTATGACTCTGATTCTAGGTATCGACCCCGGCTCGCGAATCACCGGCTACGGCGTCGTCCGCCAGACCGCCCGTGGTTGCGAGTACGTGGCGTCGGGTTGTATCCGCACCGGCAGCGGCGAGCTGCACGAGCGGCTGCAGATCGTTTTTCGTGGTGTCAGTGAAATCATCACCCAGCACGGCCCGGTAACCATGGGCATCGAGCGGGTGTTCATGGCCCGCAACGCCGACTCGGCGCTGAAGCTCGGCCAGGCGCGTGGCGCTGCTATCGTTGCCGCTGCCGAAGCAGGCCTGGAAATCGCTGAATACAGCGCCACTCAGGTCAAGCAAGCCGTGGCCGGCACCGGTGGGGCCAATAAGGAACAGGTGATGATGATGGTCATGCATCTGCTGAAACTGACGCAAAAGCCGCAGATCGATGCCTCCGATGCGCTGGCCATTGCCCTGTGCCATGCCCATACCCGTTCCAGCCTGGTGCCCCATGGCCTGGCCACCGCACGCCGACGCGGCGGGCGCTTGCGTCTTTGAGCGCTTCATGTGCAGATACAAAATTTGTCCGGGTGAAGCATTCACCCGCCGCATTTGCTGATAGGGTTGAGCGGTCGTTGACCGGCTCCCCGAGAGGAAGGATCGGAACGTGATTGGACGTTTGCGCGGCACCCTGGCGGAAAAACAGCCGCCGCACCTGATTATCGACGTCAATGGCGTGGGCTACGAGCTCGAAGTGCCCATGACCACGCTGTACCGTCTGCCCAAAGTGGGCGAAACCGTCACTGTGCATACCCATCTAGTGGTGCGCGAAGACGCCCACCTGCTCTATGGTTTTGCCGAAAAGCGCGAGCGCGAGCTGTTCCGCGAGTTGATCCGCCTGAACGGCGTAGGGCCCAAGCTGGCCCTGGCGTTGATGTCCGGGCTGGAGGTCGACGAGCTGGTACGTTGCGTGCAGGCCCAGGATACTTCGGCCCTGGTACGCGTGCCGGGGGTCGGCAAGAAAACCGCCGAACGCCTGCTGGTCGAACTCAAGGACCGCTTCAAGGCCTGGGAAACCTCGCCGGCCATGTTTACCCTGGTGTCGGATGGGCCGTTGCCGGCCGCCAGCGCATCAAGCGCCGAGGCCGATGCAGTCAGTGCCCTGGTCTCGCTGGGCTACAAGCCGCAGGAAGCCAGCAAGGCGATTGCCGCGATTAAGGACAAGGCCGGCTTGAGCAGTGAAGAACTGATCCGCCGCAGCCTGAAAGGGATGATTGCCAAGTGATCGAAGCCGACCGCCTGATCGCCGCCAGTGGCCGCGACCGTGAAGAAGTCCAGGACCGTGCGATCCGGCCGCTGAGCCTGAGCGAGTACATCGGTCAGCCGGTGGTGCGCGAGCAGATGTCGTTGTTCATCCAGGCTGCTCGCGGGCGCAGCGAGTCGCTCGACCACACGCTGATCTTCGGCCCCCCAGGCTTGGGCAAGACCACCCTGGCCAACATCATCGCCCATGAAATGGGCGTTTCGGTGAAGAGCACCTCTGGGCCGATTCTGGAGCGCCCGGGTGATCTGGCGGCCATGCTGACCAACCTCGAACCGCACGACGTGCTGTTCATCGACGAGATCCACCGGTTGTCGCCGGTTGTCGAAGAGGTGCTGTACCCGGCCATGGAAGACTTCCAGCTCGACATCATGATCGGCGAAGGGCCAGCGGCCCGTTCGATCAAGCTCGACCTGCCGCCGTTCACCCTCGTCGGTGCAACTACCCGTGCCGGGATGCTCACCAACCCGTTGCGTGACCGCTTCGGCATCGTCCAGCGCCTGGAGTTCTATAGCGACAAGGACCTGGCCACCATCGTCAGCCGCTCGGCCAATATTCTTGGCCTGGCCATCGAGGACCTGGGTGCCTACGAAATTGCCCGCCGCGCCCGTGGCACGCCACGAATCGCCAACCGCCTGCTGCGCCGCGTGCGTGACTACGCCGAGGTGCGCGGCAAGGGCCAGATCACCAAGGCCGTGGCTGACATGGCGTTGAACCTGCTGGACGTCGACGAGCGCGGTTTTGATCATTCCGACCGTCGTCTGTTGCTGACCATGATCGAGAAGTTCGATGGCGGCCCGGTGGGCGTCGACAACCTGGCGGCGGCCATCAGCGAAGAGCGCCATACCATCGAAGACGTACTCGAGCCCTACCTGATTCAACAGGGTTACATCATGCGCACGCCGCGTGGCCGCGTCGTCACACGGCATGCCTACCTGCACTTCGGCCTGAATATTCCAGGGCGCCTGGGGGAGGGCGCAGATTATTCGGAACCGGGCGATGAATGACAGATCGAAACCGACTTTTCGTGGTCCTACCGCAGGCACGCCGAATGGTTGCTGGCAATAAGACATTAATGACGAAAAAACAGTTGCCACAGCGGATTGGCAAGCCGAGGAGTAAGCACTAGAGTATGCGCGCGCAAAATGGCCTGGAACCGTTCGTACACCGTTGTCGCGTCTATTACGAGGATACCGATGCCGGTGGCGTGGTGTATTACGTCAACTACCTGAAATTCATGGAGCGCGCGCGCACCGAACGCCTGCGGCACCTGGGGTTCTCCCAGTCGCAACTGGCCGAAGACAATCTGCTGTTCGTGGTCCATTCCAGCGAAGCGCGCTACCACGCGCCGGCGCGGCTGGACGACCAACTGCGGGTCACCGCGCAAGTACTTGAACTCAATCGCGCCAGCCTGCGTTTCGTCCAGCAGGTTTGGCGGGAAAACGATGAAACGCTGCTCTGCGAGGGGCAGTTCCTGGTGGCCGCAGTGCGTGCTGACACTTTCAAACCCCGAGCCATACCCCCCCAGCTGCGCGACGCTTTTGCGGCGGACGGCTCGGGTAATCAATCGAACGCAGGAGAATAAGCGTGGAAGCTAACGTCGTCGACCATACCTCCATGTGGAGTCTGGTCAGCAATGCCAGCGTGGTGGTTCAGCTGGTAATGCTGACCTTGGTGGCCGCCTCGGTCACCTCATGGATCATGATCTTCCAGCGCAGCGCCATGCTGCGCGCCGGTCGTCGTGCGCTGGATGCCTTCGAAGAGCGCTTCTGGTCGGGCATCGACCTGTCCAAGCTGTACCGTCAGGCAGGCAGCAACCCAGACCCGGATTCCGGCGTGGAGCAAGTATTCCGTGCCGGCTTCAAAGAGTTCTCGCGCCTGCGCCAGCAGCCGGGTGTAGACCCGGATGCGGTCATGGAAGGCGTGGGCCGTGCCATGCGCGTGGCCATCTCGCGCGAAGAAGAAAAGCTCGAGCAGAGCCTGCCGTTCCTGGCCACCGTCGGTTCCACCAGCCCGTACATCGGCCTGTTCGGTACGGTATGGGGCATCATGAACTCCTTCCGCGGCCTGGCCAGCGCCCAGCAAGCGACCCTGGCCACCGTTGCCCCGGGTATCGCCGAAGCCCTGGTGGCTACGGCCATCGGCCTGTTCGCGGCAATTCCGGCGGTCATTGCCTACAACCGTTTTGCCGCGCGCAGCGAAGTGCTGATCGGCCGTTACTACACCTTCGCCGACGAGTTCCAGGCGATCCTGCACCGTAAAGTGCACACCAGCGAAGAGTAATCAGGTAGAAGCCCATGGCCCGAGTTCGCCACAAACGCAAGCCCGTCGCCGAGATGAACGTGGTGCCCTACATCGATGTGATGCTGGTGCTGCTGGTCATCTTCATGGTGACGGCGCCCATGCTCAACCAGGGCGTGAAGGTAGACCTGCCCAAGGTTTCCAGCGAAGCCTTGCCGCAGGACAACAACGTCCAGATCCTCACCATCTCCATCAAGGCCGACAAGACCTATTACTGGAACCTCGGCAGCGAAGTCGATACCGACAAGCAGATGGACAAGGCCATGACCCTGCCGGCCATGACCGATGCCGTGACCAAGATCATTGCCGCCGGCCGTGACCAGGGCAAGCAGACCCAGGTATTCATTCGGGGTGACAAGGCGGTCGACTATGGCGCGGTCATGGGTGCCATGGGCGGGTTGCAGAAGGCCGGTGTCGGTAACGTTGGCCTGATTACCGAGGCGCCCTGATGCAACAGCGAGAGCCATCCGCCTCGGAAAGCTACTTCTGGCCCAGTGTCTGGGCCATCGGTCTGCATGTGCTGGTGTTCGGCTTGCTGTTCGTCAGTTTTGCCATGACGCCTGAGCTGCCGCCTTCCAAGCCAATCGTCCAGGCTACCCTGTACCAGCTCAAGTCCAAGAGCCAGGCGACCACCCAGACCAACCAGAAGATTGCCGGGGAAGCGAAGAAAACCGCGTCGCGTCAGACTGAAGTCGAGCAGCTGGAGCAGAAGAAGGTCGAGCAGGAGGCCATCAAGGCTGCGGAACAAAAGAAAGCCGACGCCGCTCAAAAGGCCGAAGAGGCTCGCGAAGCCGCCGAAGCGAAAAAAGCCGAGGACGCGGCCAAGGCCGCCGAAGCCGCCAAGGCCAAGCAAGCCGCCGAAGCCAAGAAGGCCGAGGAGGCGAAGAAAGCCGCCGAGAAGCAACAGGCTGACATCGCCAAGAAGAAGGCCGAGGACGAAGCGAAGAAAAAAGCCGAAGAAGAGGCCAAGAAAGCGGCCGCTGAAGAGGCGAAGAAACAAGCCGCCGAGGACGCCAAGAAAAAGGCAGCCGAAGAGGCCAAGAAGAAAGCAGCCGAGGAAGCCAAGAAGAAAGCGGCGGCCGAGGACGCGAAGAAGAAGGCAGCTGAAGAGGCCAAGAAGAAGGCCGCTGCAGACGCCCAGAAGAAAAAGGCACAGGAAGCGGCTCGCAAGGCGGCAGAAGACAAGAAAGCCCAGGCCCTGGCCGAGCTGTTGTCCGATACCACCGAGCGGCAGCAGGCCCTGGCTGACGAGCAAGGTGACCAGGTGGCCGGCGATTTCGACGACCTGATCCGCATGCGCGCGGCCGAGGGTTGGGCGCGTCCGCCTTCCGCGCGCAAGGGCATGACGGTGACCCTGCAGGTAAGCATGTTGCCGGACGGTACCGTTACCAGTGTCAGCGTGGTCCGTTCCAGTGGTGACGGCCCGTTCGACAGTTCGGCGGTGGCTGCGGTCAAGAACATTGGTCGTTTGACCGAGATGCAGGGTATGAAGCCGAGCGATTTCAACCGTTATCGTTCGTTCAAGATGACATTTACACCTGAGGATCTAGCGTTGTGATTAAACGTCTGAGAGGACTGCTGGTCTTGCTCTGCTGCGTGGCAGGCTTGGCGGTGGCAGAGGAAAAGAACATCCTGGTCACCAGCGGCAGCGACCGGGCCACGCCCATCGCGGTAGTACCGTTCGGTATGCAGGGCGGTAGCGTGTTGCCTGAAGACATTGCCGACATCATCGGCAACGACCTGCGCAACTCTGGCTACTATTCACCGATTCCGCGGCAGAACATGATCAGCCAGCCGTCGCAGGCCAGCGAAGTGATCTTCCGTGACTGGAAAGCCTTGGGCGCCCAGTACGTGATGGTCGGTAGCATCGTGCCATCGGGTGGTCGCCTGCAGGTGCAGTACGCGCTGTTCAACGTCGCCACCGAGCAGCAAGTGCTGACCGGTAGCGTGGCGGGCAGCACCGACCAGTTGCGCGACATGGCGCACTACATTGCAGACCAGTCGTTCGAGAAGCTCACCGGCATCAAGGGTGCGTTCTCGACCCGCATGCTGTACGTGACTGCCGAGCGCTTCTCCACCAACAATACCCGCTACACCCTGCAGCGCTCGGACTACGACGGTGCACGTGCGGTCACCCTGCTGCAATCGCGCGAGCCTATCCTGTCGCCGCGGTTCGCACCGGATGGCAAGCGTATTGCCTACGTATCGTTCGAACAGAAGCGCCCGCGCATCTTCGTGCAGAACATCGATACCGGCCGCCGCGAACAGGTGACCAACTTCGAGGGCCTGAACGGCGCGCCAGCCTGGTCGCCTGACGGTTCGCGCCTGGCCTTCGTGCTGTCCAAGGACGGCAACCCGGACATCTACGTGATGAACATGGCCTCGCGCCAGATCAGCCGTGTAACCGCCGGCCCTGGTATCAACACCGAGCCGTTCTGGGGTAAAGACGGCAACACCATTTACTTCACCTCCGACCGGGGCGGCAAACCGCAGATCTATAAACAGTCGGTCAGTGGGGGTGGTGCCGAGCGCGTAACCTTCGTGGGTAACTACAACGCCAACCCAAAACTTTCGGCAGACGAGAAAACCCTGGTGATGATTCATCGCCAACAGGGCTTTACCAACTTCAAAGTGGCGGCACAGGACTTGCAGCGCGGAAGTGTAAAGATTCTGTCGGAAACAAGTCTTGATGAGTCTCCCACTGTTGCGCCAAACGGCACCATGCTAATCTACGCCACCCGCCAGCAGGGCCGGGGAGTCTTGATGCTCGTGTCGCTTAATGGCCGCGTGAGGCTCCCACTTCCTACCGCTCAAGGCGAAGTCAGAGAACCGTCCTGGTCCCCTTACCTGAACTGATTGCGGCGTAATACGTTTTGCTTAACACACTGGGGTTTCATTAGGAGTTTCACGATGGAAATGCTGAAGTTTGGTAAATTTGCTGCGCTGGCTCTGGCCATGGCCGTAGCTGTAGGTTGCTCCTCGAAGGGCGGTGACAACGCAGGCGAAGGCGCTGCTGTAGATCCTAACGCTGGCTACGGTGCCAACACTGGCGCTGTCGACGGCTCCCTGAGCGAAGAAGCCGCCCTGCGCGCAATCACCACCTTCTACTTCGAATACGACAGCTCGGACCTGAAGCCAGAAGCCATGCGCGCTCTGGACGTTCACGCCAAGGACCTGAAAGCCAACGGCAACCGCGTTGTTCTGGAAGGTAACACCGACGAGCGCGGCACCCGCGAGTACAACATGGCTCTGGGTGAGCGTCGTGCGAAAGCCGTTCAGCGCTACCTGGTTCTGCAGGGTGTTTCCCCTGCTCAGCTGGAAGTGGTTTCCTACGGCGAAGAGCGTCCAGTTGCTACCGGCAACGACGAGCAGTCCTGGGCTCAGAACCGTCGCGTAGAACTGCGTAAGTAAGTTCTTATGCGTATGTGCCGCCGTGTAGTAACCGTCCTCGCACTCAGCCTGCCGCTCGCGGCCTGGGCTGAGGTCCCTGTAGTAGATGACAACGCAGGCAGTTATCCGCCCGCGGGTTATGGCACGAGCGGCGCCTATGCCGGGTCGGGGGCTTCGGCCCCTGCCTCTGCACAGGGCCAGCTGTTCATGCAGCTGCAACAGATGCAGGACCAGCTTTCCCGCCAGCAAGGCATCATCGAAGAGCTGCAAAACGATGTGTCGCGCATGAAGCAGGAAAACCTGGAGCGATACCAGGACCTGGACCGTCGCATTAACAGTGGTGCCGCACCTGCCGCAACCCCTGACAATTCCTCCGGTGGTGCATCCAATGCCGCCTCCGGTGCAGCAGCCGGTGCTGCTGCGCAACAACCGGCCGCCAGTAGCGAGCCCGGTGATCCGGCGAAAGAGAAGCTTTACTACGATGCAGCTTTCGACCTGATCAAGCAAAAAGACTTCGACAAGGCCAGCCAGGCGTTCACCGCCTTCCTGCGCAAATACCCGAACAGCCAGTACGCCGGCAATGCCCAGTATTGGTTGGGTGAGGTGAACCTGGCCAAGGGTGACTTGCAAGGCGCCAGCCAGGCGTTTGCCCAGGTCAGCCAAAAGTACCCTAAGCACAGCAAGGTGCCAGACTCGCTTTACAAACTGGCCGACGTCGAGCGCCGCATGGGCCACACCGACAAGGTCAAGAGCATCCTGCAACAGGTCATCACCCAGTATCCCGGCACCTCTGCCGCGCAATTGGCACAGCGTGACCTGCAAAAGCTCTAAGGCCCTTTGCAGTAGCGTTTGAAATAAACCCGCGCCAGTCGCGGGTTTTTTCGTTAGAATCACGGCCCTTTTTTCGTAAACACGCTGCTGCGGATAACGCGATGTCGAGTCCGCGGCAGTGCCTGACGGAGGCGGGCAGCCTGTTTAGCTGTCACGCCCGTGGCGAGCATGCAAGACACATTACGCATCACCGAAGTCTTTTACTCTTTGCAGGGTGAAACACGAACGGCTGGGCTGCCCACGGTATTCGTGCGGCTCACCGGTTGCCCCCTGCGCTGCCAGTACTGCGACAGTGCCTACGCATTCAGTGGCGGTACCATTCGTACCCTCGATTCGATCCTTGAGCAAGTGGCCGGCTTCAGGCCGCGCTACGTGTGTGTCACCGGTGGCGAACCGCTGGCCCAACCGAATGCGCTGCCGCTGCTGCAGCGGCTGTGCGATGCCGGCTACGAGGTGTCGCTGGAGACCAGTGGCGCGTTGGATATCGCCGGCACCGACACCCGGGTCAGTCGTGTGGTAGACCTGAAGACCCCAGGTTCCGAAGAGTCGCACCGTAACCTCTATTCGAACATCGACCAGCTGACCCGCAACGACCAGGTCAAGTTCGTCATCTGTTCCCGCGAGGATTACGACTGGGCAGTTTCCAAGCTGATCCAGTACAACCTGGCCGAGCGTGCCGGTGAAGTGCTGTTTTCACCCAGCCATCATCAGGTGAGCGCCAGCGACCTGGCAGACTGGATCGTCGCCGACAACCTGCCCGTGCGCTTCCAGCTGCAGTTGCACAAGCTGCTGTGGAACGACGAACCCGGGCGTTGATTGAGGAGTAAATACACATGACAGAAAAACGCGCAGTCATCCTGTTGTCCGGTGGCCTGGACTCGGCCACGGTGGTCGCCATGGCCAAGGCCGACGGCTACAGCTGCTATACCATGAGCTTCGATTACGGCCAGCGCCATCGCGCCGAGCTGAACGCCGCCGCCCGCGTGGCCCGCGACCTGGGCGTGGTCGAACACAAGGTCATTGGCTTGAACCTGGACGGTATCGGTGGTTCGGCCTTGACCGACAGCAGCATCGACGTGCCGGAAACCCCCGGTGAAGGTATTCCGGTGACCTATGTGCCAGCGCGCAATACCGTGTTCCTGTCGCTGGCGCTGGGCTGGGCAGAAGTGCTGGAGGCGCGTGATATCTTCATTGGCGTGAACGCCGTGGACTACTCCGGCTACCCGGATTGCCGCCCTGAGTTCGTCGAAGCGTTCGAGCGCATGGCCAACCTGGCGACCAAGGCCGGCGTTGAAGGGCAGGGCTTCCGGATCCAGGCGCCGCTGCAGAATATGAGCAAGGCGCAAATCGTGCAGGCCGGTATGGCCCGCGGCGTGGACTATAGCCTGACTGTTTCCTGCTACCAGGCCGACGATGAAGGGCGTGCCTGCGGCAAGTGCGACAGTTGCCGCCTGCGTGCCGATGGCTTCAGGGCTGCCGGTGTCGACGACCCGACGCGCTACGCTTGAACTGATCAGAGGGTATTGATTTCCCGTTAGAAATCAGTATTATACGCGCCATCCAACGGGTCGTTAGCTCAGTTGGTAGAGCAGTTGGCTTTTAACCAATTGGTCGTAGGTTCGAATCCTACACGACCCACCATATTCACAGCGGTTCGTGAGTGCTAGAGAGGGGGGCTTGCCACAGCCATGTCTAGTCTTGCAGCCGTCTGGAGCGAACCTTAGTCTCGCTTCAGCGTGATTTCAATATGAAATAGCCCGCAGCCTGCACAGGTTCGCGGGCTTTTTCGTTGGCCCAGCCAGCGGAAGCACCTGTCTTCAACCCTTGGCCCACCTGCGGCCACTGTTCAAAGAAAAAGTCATGCAAAACAGCTTCATAGCTGTGCAGGTCATCGTTTTTCGCCCACGCTCAACCCTACCTGGTCCGGCATGCCAAAAAAAAGTCGCAGTTAGAAGTGAGGTGTCAGCTCCACCTATACGACCCGACGACGTTGACTGATGGCACTGTCTCCATCAGCGCGGCAGGGTATGCAGTCTTTTCGCTGTGAGGTTTGATCTGGACATGCGCTGCTCGCAGCGCCCCTTACTGCTCGTCGCAGCGTTCTTGAGCAAGGAGCTCCACGAAGCGCGCGGCAATTTTTGCCGGTTGTTTGTGTGGACATTAGACAGATGGGAGGGGGCAGGGGAGATGGGGGCGAAGATCAGTCCTTACCACCAGAGGTATCAAGAGCGATGCCTTAAAAGTGTAGACAGCTCATCTAAAAGGAACTTTTACGCTTCTAACTAGGACTGAAAATGATTGGAGTTGGCCAGCTGGGACGAGGCCATCTATCTGGCCATCGTCCCGATAATGCCAGTCAATTATTTTCAGCGATCTGCATAATGGGAAATGGTAAGCGCAATGACCAGCACGATTTGGATGGCTAACATGCTCACCAATAATCGTTTCATTTTGGTCGGGAAACGTTTAACTTCATTTAAGTCAATTAAGCCTCTGCGCAAAAAGATTGTCGGTATCGCCAGCACCAGAGAGATCGATCCCGTGCGCATGACTTTGCCAAGTAAGCCTGCATGCTGGAATATTTTTTATTGCCGGTCACGTACGTACAGTTCGGAAGAAACGACTCAAAGTACTCAGTGTACTTATGTGCGATGTAACACAGCACGATCATAAACAGAATTATGGGTGCAAGGATAAACAGCGCAATCAATCCAGGGTCTACTGCATTCACTCCGATACCTCACGATATAAAAATTCACCTACCTTTTCGCCTCTATCGCTCCCGAAGTCACCGGCGATTTTACCGCCTACTGCACCGCCTATTACAGCACAAGCCAGCGCTCCTGGGCCGCCTGTACTAACCCCCAGAACGACTACACAAGCACCAGCTCCTACCATACCTCCCGCAGCCCCCCCCCGATGCTGCCGCCTCCCAGGCCACCTATCAACGCCGAGCTTTCAACATATTTGGCGCGGCGGCACTGCTCTTCCCGGCCCATTGTGCAGGCTTTATGAATCGACAAGCCTGTGGCGGCCACATCCAGCGCAGTGCCGATGTACGTGCCTTTCTTAACTAGGTTGGAGGCTCTGGCAACGCCAGATACCTTATCGGCATAGCCGGCAATCTCACCTGTGTGGAGATAGCTGCGGGTCGAGATATTCAATGCTTGTTTGATCTTTCCCTGATTACGTAACCCTGAACCGTACGCGGCCAGGCTCCCCAAATGCTTTTCGAGCTTCATGAACAAAGCGGTGCGCTTGGCATAAAACGCGTCGCGGGCACTCAAGGTGCCAGAGCCGAGGTAATCGCGATGGAGTTTTTCGATCTCCTCAAGTGTGTCCTTGATATTTTGCAGATGCCTGCTCCAGCCGTCACCGACTGCACCAACTCCCATTGAAGAGCTGGCAAGCACACTTTGCAGTAAGTCGAAGTGTTCCAGGAAGAAATCATCCGCATCCACCCCACTGGTAAGTAGTCCAGCGTGGATCTGAGCAGCCTGGGCCATCAGGGACGCTTCGTGGCTGGTACATGAGGGTGTGTTGGAATCGCCCACGATCACCAGCTCACCGCCCAGGACAACGCTGTTGACAATGTGCGCATTCAGGATATCGAATTTGCCTCGGGCGTGCCCAGATAGCGGAGTGCTGGCTTTCAAAGACTGGTAGGACTGGATTCTGGGATTAACGAAGCTTATTGCCTCACTCATCGGATTGCCTCACGCATACTTCTTATTGTTGATCCGGTCCCAACCTCCCGTCACATTTCCTCCAGCGCTGCCGTCAGTTCGTTTCTGTCGAGTATAGGTAGTTTTGATGCGTCTGTAGTTCAACTGAACGACCTCAATAGGAACGCCTGAACTGGCATTCTGCGAGTAGTCGGCAATGATCACTTCTTCCAGGACAATTTCGTAGTACTTGAGCTTGTCTGTGCCTGCCCGGCAAAGCGCGAGCTTCACTTCTTTGAGATGTTCACCCGCGCAGCTTGCCTCCAATAGCTTGCAGCTGGCGGAGTCAAGAAACTTGGTGAAGGTGAAATTAGACAGGGTCGTACGCCCTGAAGTCGCACCACCAGCTGAGCTAGCGGTGGCAGATGTGCTTTGGTTGACAGCGAAGTTGTAGCTGTTGATCTCAATCCAGTTGGTGTACTGCTCATCCAGCGCTTCGCCGGCAATACCCTCAATTTGAATGTAGGCGTCGAAAGCCATGCTTACCTCTCCTTGGTAATGGTTGGGTGAATCCTGATGGGAGAACACGACACCTGCAGCAACGAAATGTTCCCAGGCACGTATAAATGAAGCCACACCAGTAGCTTCGAGCATGTCGTCCTGATGGATATCCCAGGTAAGCGTTGCTCATGGGGCGTTTAGACGAGGCGGAATGAGGTGGCGAAGATCAGTTCTTGCAACCAAAAACTTCACGAGCGGCGCATGCAAAATTGCCTGCTATGCTGCGGCCAGTTAGGTCTCACGGAAAGCGCCTCAGCTAAATGCGGCCTGAAGAAGGTCCACGCGGGTATGCTCGGCTTCGAGGGGCAGCAGGTCCCGTTTCTTGTCCAAACCGCCGCTGTAGCCGCTTAGCTTTCCCTTGGCGGCGATCACGCGGTGGCAGGGCACGATGATCGAAATCGGGTTGACCGCATTGGCCATGCCGATGGCTCTGGCAGCGTCAGTTTGCCCATGCTCTTGGCCAGTTGACCGTAGCTGGTGACGGTGCCGTAGGGAACCATGGCAAGCATTGCCCATGCCTGCTCGAGAAAGTGGCTGCCACGAGGTGCCAGGTTTAGCGAGAAATCACGACGGGCCCCGCCGAGGTACTCAAGCAACTTTTGGATGATAGCTCCGAGGCCAACTTTCCAGCGTTCACGCTCGTTCGGCAGTTGATAGGTGGTCCTTCACCACGAGAGCTATTGACCAATAGCTGTCGATCGGTAGCTGCATAATCGCCCCCCCCCTGTCTGGATCAAACCGCCGAGAAACCATTAGTCGAGCGCCACAGAGGCGCGCTCCCGAGCCACCGATTCCCAGCAGAGCCGATTGCCCTTGGATTTGCGGGCGTCAATACTGGATTGAAACCGATAGCGCGGGATCAGCACGAAGTGCGCGAGCGTCAGACGTTGCACTTGAACCCCGTCATGATATTTCTTGGAGCGCTGTACATACCGTGGTCGCCGGCATAGCTCAGGTATTCACGGTCGAACACGTTGTTTAGATTGACTGACGCACTCAGATGCTGGTTGAAGTCGTAGCGAGCCAGGAGGTTGGTCACGGCATAGCTACTTTGGGTGAAGGTGTGCAGGTCGGCACCGGTTTTGCTCTGCCAGTTCACACCGCCGCCAACGGTGAGCTTGTCCAGAATCCCCGGCAGGCGATAGCTGGTGAAGGTCTCAGCTCTCCGTCCAGGGTGAACTCAGCGCCTTTGGTAGTGGTTCCCTGTTCCGACCTATACGTGTTACCGCCTGGAGTATTGATCCAGATCGCCAGGTTTTCCTGCTCGATCTTGAACAGCGCGATGCTGGAGTTCAACTTCCCGTCGAACTGGCTTCCCTTGACGCCGACTTCATACCCGGTGCCTTCCATCGGATCCAGTGGTTTGTTGTCAATGTCGCGAACCCAGGACGACTGTGGGTTAAAGATTTTCGTGTAACTGGCATACATCGACCACGTCTCGTTGACGTCATACACCACGCCAGCATACGGGATGTAGACGCCGGTTTCCGACTCTTTGGTCTTGGTTTGCTCAGCATTGTAGGGCTTATCCTCGATGTCACGATGCCAATCGATCACGCGGCTACCCAGCAAGAGACCGAGGTCGTCGGTGGCGTGCAGGCGCGTGGCGAGATAAGCGGCATATTGAGTTTCGTCGGTAGTGGATTTGCCAGCCGATGCCCATCCAGGGGTACGAGGGCTTCTGTCGCGTGCGGGCGCAATTCAATGCACCGTCCCATCTGGCCATCCTGAATACGCAAGCGCTCATGGAACCGCTCGCACAGGCCAATGAACTGACATTGAAAGCAGCGGAAAATCAGTGCCGGGCCATGCTGGATCGCTATGCGCGATGAGGTGCGATATGCGCTGGCCAGGGAGTTCTTGCGCGAATATGTGCTATCGGTGGAACAGATTTCTGCCCGCCTTGGGTACATTGATCCGACCAGTTTCATCAAAGCCTTCAAGCGATGGACGGGTGAGACGCCGTTGTCGTATCGAAAGCGGCCTCGCGTGAATCGTTAGTTCGGGCACAGCATTCGGCCCGGGAAGCGTTGACCACCATAAGGATAGAAACAATGATCACTCGGTTGAGCTGGGTCCTGCGTCAAGTGACAAAACGCCTGTGGTTTCGGACAACGCTGTTTTCGCTTGCTGGCGTTGTCACGGCCTTGCTCGCCATCGCCTTGCGCGACTTCGTACCGCCATCGCTGCCTGCGAAGATCGGTGCAGACTCGGTCGACAAGATACTCGGCATCATCGCCTCCAGCATGCTGGCGGTGACCACGTTTTCCTTGAGTATCATCGTTTCTGCCTACGGTGCTGCCAGTAATGGCGTGACACCCAGGGCGACCACCTTGGTGATGGAAGATTCGACAACGCAGAGTGCACTGGCCACGTTCATTGGCTCGTTTCTGTTCAGCCTGGTCGGCATCATCGCGCTGAGTACCGGTGCTTATGGGGCTCAGGGGCGGGTGGTGCTTTTTGCAGTGACCCTGTTGATGATCGTCCTGATCGTGTACACGCTGTTACGCTGGATCGGTCACCTATCCACGCTTGGAAGAGTCGGCGAGACAATTGATCGGGTCGAGGCCGCGACACTGGCTGCCCTGGAGCATCGCGCCCGCTGGCCCTATCTGGGTGGTGCTCCTTACCCC
Source organism: Pseudomonas sp. p99-361 (assembly GCF_003935475.1). Lineage (NCBI taxonomy): Bacteria > Pseudomonadati > Pseudomonadota > Gammaproteobacteria > Pseudomonadales > Pseudomonadaceae > Pseudomonas > Pseudomonas sp. p99-361. Next base: position 31,458 of record NZ_RHQO01000029.1, read on the forward strand.
GAATCCTGCGTGCTGCCCTCTAGCGCGCTCACGATTGCCAGTACCGACACCGGCTACGTGCAGCACATCGATATCAGCGGCCTGGCGGCAGTGGCCGAGAAGCAGCAGCTCAAGATCTACCTGGAAGTACTGCCAGGCACCTTTGTTCACATTGGCGCGCCCATAGCGCGGCTGCTACCCATAGCTTCGCCCCCTCCACAGGGCTCGGCGCTGGCGGCTGAAATCCTGCGCGCGGTCACGGTGGGTGTACGCCGCTCATTTGACCAGGATCCACGCTTCGGCCTTGCGGTTCTAACCGAAATCGCCTCGCGCGCCTTGTCTCCGGCGACCAATGATTCCGGGACCGTGATCGATGTGATCGGCCGTGGAGTCAGGTGTTTTTCCAAGTGGTCGATGCAATCCCCGGCGTCCGACCAGGTCGATGAGAAGTGCCTACGCGTTCATGTACGCGGCATCGAAGTGCACGATTTATTCGATGACTTCTTTACATTGATCGCACGGGACGGGGCAGGGCTGTTGGAAATCGATATCCGGCTGATCAAGGCATTGATCAGTCTGGCTGAACTCGATCCACAGCGGTATGGCAAGCATTGCCGACACCATGCCACTTTACTGGTCAAACGTGCGCAGACATCGTTGCACCTGGATGAAGAAAAGCAACGGCTCCTGGATGTAGCCACGCCGTTGCTTGGTCAGTAGCTTCGACGCGCAAACGTAAAGGCCGTCAGCGAAGTTTGATAAAGCTGAAATCACTACGGCGCTTCTTGCACCCTGCGCTTGGCGATGGAGAGTTTCGAGTAGTGTACTGGGGCGGCGGGTGCACAATTTTCAATCGCCTTGAGAAATGCCTCGGCGTCGTTCATGGGCAGGCGTTTGAGGTACTCGACATCCAGGTTCCACCATTCGCTTGCAAGCAGCCGCTCAATAATTTCAGGGCTATGCCGGTATTTGATGAACTTGGCTGGGTTTCCGCCAACGATCGCATAGGGGGGCACGTTTTTTGTCACCACTGCCCGTGTGGCAATGATTGCCCCCGTGCCAACCTCTACACCTTCCAAAATGGTCGCGCCATGCCCGACCCAGACATCGTGTCCCATGGTGACCCAGGAAAGCGCTGGAGAATAGGACAAGCCTCCCGTTTCATACTGGAAGGGGTGCGTGCTTACCCAATCGGTAGGGTGGGTATGCTTTTCCTGGCCCAGTGTGCAGTCGGATCCTATTGAGCAAAAACGACCGATCGCAGAAATCACCGATAACGTGCTGCCACTCCTGATATAGGTGTGGGCACCGATGGTTACCGACGGCGACTCTACCCTGATGTGTCCAAGGCTTACACCTTGCTCAATGGTTGCGCAGGCACGAGCGCTGAAGGAACCAGAACCTCCGGCGGCTTTGCCGCCCAGTTTTCGGAACGCTTTCTTGAATTGTTGTTCTCTGAATATTTTGAGCATATTTTTGATCGCTTCACGCTTTTTGGGCATCTTAGCAAGCCCTCTGCAATGAACAAACGCTTACTCCGCCCATTCCGGGTCGCCCGTGAACACCACCGTCAACCAGCGGTTCGGCCCTTCACCGCCCACGGCTTCACCAATCTCGTTGCGCCACGCGTCCCATTCATCGATGGTCTTCGCTGCCATGGCCTTGGGTACGATGAAGTACAGCTCGATCTCGCGTGAGCGCCCGACCTTGGCAACATAGGCACGGTAGGACTGCAACCCGTGGCGGGCGACAAAGGCCTTGGCCACTTCGTCCACGTGCAGCTTGAGGTCGCCTGGGGTGACCAGGAAAATGTCCGCCAGGGCCTGGCGCACCACCGCCATCGGCAGCGGCACAATCACCAGGCACACCAGCGCCAGTACCGCCGGGTCGATGTACGGTGATACCCACTCCCAAGAGGTTCCCTGAACCGCGTAACCAAAGCAGAAGGCGATCAGCAGTGCCGCGGTGATGCTGGCCGACATCACCCAGCCCTTGACGTCCATGGCCACGAAGTCCGACTTCAGCTGGCGGTTGGCGCGGGCCTCGACCAGGGCGATGGTCACGCAGCAGATCACGGTCACTACCGCGTAGACCATGGCAATGCCGAACTCCAGGTGTCGGCCGCCCTGCAGCAGGCTGCTGACGGCGTTGATCAGGGCATAGACCGCCACGCCGCTGAGCAGGATGCCATTGAGTGCCAGCACCATCGGCTCCAGGTGCCAGAAGCCCATGGTGAAACGCTCGCGCAGCTTGCGCGACATCTGCACGCTGGTGGTATGCGAGGTGATCAGCTTGACCACCACCAGCGACAGGCCGCTCATGCTGGCGTCGACCAGTGAGTAAACGCCATCGAACATGATCGAGAACGACCCGGAGGCCACGCCGAAAGCGATGCCGATGCTGGCGATGAACAGGGTGACGGCGATCGAGGTGCGCAGCAGGCCCTGTTCGCTGGTGATGTCGAAGAACGAGGATCGGGGGGCGGTTTGCATAAGGTGTGCTCGGCAAAAACGATGATGCTGTGGTGCCTGTGAGGGCCTCTTCGCGGGTAAACCCGCTCCTACAGAGGGGCATGGCTTCAAAGGCCAGTGCGGGTCCCTGTGGGGGCGGGTTTACCCGCGAAGAAGCCCTTACAGATTAGACGCGGAACTGCTCCATGAGCGCTTGTTGCTGGTTGGCCAGCCGGTTCAAGGCCTGGCTGATGCGAGCCGACTCGTCTGCCTGGCCTGCCAGCGATTGGGTAACGTCGCGAATGCCGGCTACGTTGCGGTTCACCTCTTCGGCCACTGCGCTCTGTTCCTCCGCGGCCGAGGCAATCTGCAGGTTCATGTCGCTGATCACCGCCACCGCCTCGCCAATGCGTTGCAGTGCCGGCAGGGCCTGCTCCATGCGTGCAGCACTGGCCTGCGCCTGGCGTTGGCCCTCGTGCATGGCGCCCACGACATCCTGGGTGCCTTGCTGCAAACCTTCGATGACCTGGCGAATTTCCTCCACCGACACCTGCGTGCGCTGTGCCAGCCCGCGCACCTCGTCGGCGACTACGGCAAAGCCACGGCCGGCTTCCCCGGCACGGGCTGCTTCAATGGCCGCATTCAGTGCCAGCAGGTTGGTCTGCTCGGCGATGGTACGGATGACTTCCAGTACCGTGCCGATCTGAGTGCTGCGGCCCTCCAGGGCGCGTGCGTCGGCCATGGCCGTGTCCATGTCCAGTGCCAGCCGGTCGATGCCCTGGCGGGTGCTGTCGATTAACTGCAGGCCTTCCTGGCTGGCCTGGTCGGCGGCACGTGCCGCCTGGGCCGCCTGCGCGGCGTTATGGGCGACATCCAGCGCGGTGGCGCTCATTTCGTTGGCCGCGGTGGCCACTTGCTCGATTTCACGGTGTTGCTGCTGCATGCCGGCGCTGGTCTGGCTGGCGATGGCTGCCGACTGGTCGGCGGTGCCGCGGGCCTCCTGCAGCGAGCCTTTGACCTGGGCGATGACCGGCTGCAGTTTGTCGAGGAAGCGGTTGAACCACGCGCTGAGCTGGCCCAGTTCGTCCTGGCGGGCGTAGTCCAGGCGGCGGGTAAGGTCGCCTTCGCCGCTGGCGATGTCTTCAAGCCGGGCAGCCACCGCCAGGATCGGGCGGGTTACCCCGCGGGCCGTGAGCCACACCAGCAGCAAGCCCAGCACTGCCGCGCCCAGGCCGATCAGCAGGCTGGTCAGGTTGGCACGCTGGTTGTGCGCATCCAGGCGCTGATTGAGGGCTACCGCGGGCGCCTGCAGCACGCTTTCCGGCACTTCCAGCAATACCTGCCACGGGGCGGCGTCGGGAATGGGCGTGAAGGGGTGCGCAACCCGTAACTGGCCAGCGGCAACTGCAGGCTCAACGGGTTTGCCGAGCATGCTGGCGTCGCGGCTATTGCCTGCCAGCAGGCCGGCCGCGCTGGCGATGCTCACCTGGCCCTGCCCCTCGAACAGCTCGCGGCGGCCGTTTGTGCTCAGTTGCTGCAGGTTGTCCAGGCTGATATCCAGGCCGACCACGCCCACCACTTTGCCATGTTCCAGCAAGGGCAGGGCGATGCTGGTCATCAGTACCTGGCTGCCGTTGACCTCGTCCAGATACGGTTCCAGCAGGCAGGTTTTGCCGGTCTCCAGTGGGCAGGTCAGCCAGCGGTTCTTCGCCGCGCCGTTGCTCCCGATGCTGGCGTCGCCGAGCAGCGCTTCTGGCATGGCTTCGCGCTCCAGGGTGCCCGGGCGCGGCTGCGACCAGTACAGCGAAAAGCGCCCGCTCTCGTTGCTGCCCACCGCGTCCTGGCCGCGGTACTGGCTGTCTTGCTGGTCCAGGGCATCGGGTTGGAACACCAGGTACAGGCCGATCATGTCAGGTTTGCCGGCCAGGCTGGCTCGCGCCTGGCGGGTGAGTTCGGCGCGCAGGTCGTTGCCACCTCGGGCTTGCAGCACTTGCACCAGGCGGGCAAAGCCATTGCCGTATTGATAAGCGTCCATGAAGTAGCGCTGAATGCGCAGGGCCTGGGTTTCGGCGTGGGCCTCCAGGCGCTGCCGCGCGCTGCTGTCGAGCATGGCGGTGTTGGCTTGGTTGACCAGCGTGGCACTGCGTTGTGCCTGAGTCAGCGAGGTGGCCACCAGCAAGGCGACGATGGCCAGCAGGCAAAGGCCGGCCAGCAAGGTGATCTTCCATTGGATGGAGAGGCGGCGCAGCAGCATGGAGCTTTCCTTTTCGAACACTGCAACGCCCGCGGCCAGGCGCGGGCGTTGTAGGTAGCGTGGGTCATTCAGGCACGTAGTTGGGGGGCGCCGAGCGGAACGCCTTGGTCAGCCAGCCCAGGTACAGCAGGCCGAGCGCCGCCCAGATACCACCAAAGATCAGCGAGTGGGCATTCAGGTCCAGCCACAGCGAAACGATGATGCAGAAGCCGATGGTGGGCAGTACCAGGTACTTCAGCTGGTTGGCCAGGCCCTTGCGGTTGCCTTCGCGCAGGTAGCAATGGTTGATCACCGACAGGTTGACGAAGCTGAACGCCACCAGGGCGCCGAAATTGATGATCGAGGTGGCAGTCACCAGGTCGAAGAAGATCGCCGACAGCGAAATGATGCCGACCACGGCAATGTTCAGTACCGGTGTCTTGTAGCGTGCGTGCAGGCGGGCGAAAACGCGGGCCGGGATCACGTTGTCGCGGCCCATCACGTACAGCAGGCGCGACACGCTGGTCTGCGAGGCCAGGCCCGAGGCGATGGTGTTGATCACCGTGCAGGCAATGAACACCGACTGGAACAGTTTGCCCCCGACATACAGGGCGATTTCCGGCAGGGCCGCCTCGTGGTCATGGAAGCGCGCCATGGTCGGGAAGTAGGCCTGGATGAAGTACGACACGGTGATGAACACCACGCCACCGATCAGGGCGGTGAGGAAGATCGCCCGCGGGATGGTCTTGCCCGGGTCGCGGGTTTCTTCGGACAGGCAAGTGACGGCGTCAAAGCCCAGGAACGAGAAGCACAGGATGGTCGCGCCGGCGGCCAGTGCGCTGAACTGGGTCTGACCGTCGGCGAACGGGATCAGGCTCCAGGCCGTGCCAAGCCCTTCACCGTGGTGCAGGCCACGCACGCACAGGTAGATGAACACGGCGATGATCGCCACCTGCACGCCCACGAACAGCAGGTTGAAGTGCGCCACCAGGTTCACGCTGCGCATGTTGATCAGGCTGATGAGGGTCACGAAAGCGGCTACCCACACCCATGCGGGTACTTCCGGGAACATCGCCGAGAGGTACAGCTTGGCCAGCAGGGCATTGACCATTGGCAGCAGCAGGTAATCCAGTAACGACGACCAGCCGACCAGGAAACCCACGTGCGGGTTGATCGCGCGCTGGGTGTAGGTGTAGGCCGAACCCGACTGCGGGAAGCGTTTCACCAGGGTGCCATAGCTGACTGCGGTGAACAGAATGCCGGCCAGCGCCAGGATGTACGCGCTGGGCACGTGGCCGGCGGTTATCCCGCTGACGATGCCGAAGGTGTCGAATACCGTCATCGGTGTCAGGTAGGCCAGGCCAATGATGATCACGTGCCACAGGCGCAGGGTTTTGCGAAGTTGGCCGTTGCTGGCAGCGCTAGGGTCATGCTGCATGCTGGCATGGCTCCTGTTGCTGGGCGCGAACGGCGGGCACGGGGTATGGCGCATGCGGCAAGGGCGAGCGGGTGGGCTCCATGTTGTTCACCTTTTATGTTGGAGCAGCGGAAGGCGCGAGGGGGCGCGCAAAGTGGTGAAAATAAAAAACGATGGGTAGGTGGGTGTCAAGTTAAACATGACAAGACGTTACAACATTGAAATATTTATCGATATTAAGTGGATTTTGTTCGGTTTTTACGCGGTTTTTTGCGGTTCTGATCAATTTGTGTGTTCGAAAAAATCAACGATTCGGTCATGTGGTCAATCGGTTTGTTAGATGCTTCCGAAAGGCAGGATTTCGGCACTTTGGCCTGCGTCCCGTGCCTGCGGGGGTGATATTCTTCGTACTCTGTGTGGCCCGTGGCCGCCTACCCAGCCCTTACGGACAGCAATCGGTTCAATTCATGAAGAAATCAGTTGGCATTCTTTCCGGCCTGGCGGTTGCCATCGCCGTCGCAACCACCGCTGGCGCCTGGTACACCGGCAAGCAGTTGCCAGCCGAGCTGGACAACGCGCTTGCCCGCAGCAACGCCGAGCTGCAAAAGGCCCTGGTCACCACCGGTGGCAGCCTGCGTATCGAGCGGGTGTCGCTGGAGCAGCACTTCTTCAGCAGTACTGCCCAGTACCGGCTCAAGGCCCGCGACATCAACGTGGGTGAAGGCGAGGTGATCAACTTCGACGTGGGCGTGACCGACCACATCGAGCACGGCCCATTCCCCTGGTCGCGGATCAAGGCGCTGAAGCTGGTGCCGGTGATGGCCGTCAGCAACAGCACGTTGCAGAAGGACGATGCCGTCGCGCCTTGGTTCGACGCTGCCGGCGGCAATGTGCCGCTTAGCGCGCAGACCAGCCTGGGTTACGGGGGGGATGTGGTCAGCCGGATTCAACTGGCGCCGCTCAAGCTCGACAAGGCAGACGGCAACCGCCTCGATTTTTCGGGGATGCAACTGGAGGTCAGTGGCGACAAGGACGGCAAGGCCTCCAAGTTCCACGGCCATGCCGACCGTTTGCTGATGAAGCTGGTGAACGACGACCAGCCACCGGCCACATTCGAGCTTCAGGGCCTCAAGCTTGGTGGCAACCTGGCGGCCACGCCGTACGACAATATCTACGTGGGCAACGTCGACCTGTTGTTGGCCGAGGCCAAGGTCACGCTAGGGCCAAAACAGCAGGTCCTGCTGGTCAAGGGCGTGGAGCAGTATGCCCTGCAGAGTCTTGAAACCCCCGACACCGTGGGCGGCCGCGTGGAGTACAAGGTCGGGGACATCAGTTGGGACGGCCGCGCGGTGGGCAAGGCGCAAATGGCGGTGAGCATCACCTCGGTCAATGCCCCGGCGCTGCAGGCCTTGTCGAAGTGGTACCAGTCGCACCTGCCGGAGTTCGAAGCTGCCGCTGCTGCCGGCCAGCCGGTGCCGCAAATCCAGATGGACGACGCCGAAAAGGCCCGCTTCCAGGGCGACCTGCAGCAACTGCTGGCGGCCAGGCCCAAGGTGGCGGTGGAAAACCTGTCGTTCAAGACCGCCAACGGCGAGAGCCGCTTCAACCTGGCGATGGACTTCGCCGCGCCGGCCAGCTTCGACCTGCCGCCGGACCAGCTGAGCAAACAGGTCGTCACCGAGGTGAAGAGCAAGCTCTCGCTGTCCAAACCCATGATTGGCGACCTGGCGACACTGCAAGCGCTGCTCGATGGGCAAACCGATGCCCAGGCGATCGCCATGCAGTCGGGGCAGGCCGGGGAGATGGTCGGCATGATGGCCGTGCAGAGCGGCCTGGCCACCGTGCAGGGCGATGATGTGGTCAGCAGCCTGCACTATGCCGATGGCATGGTCGATTTCAATGGGCAGAAGATGACCGTGGAAGAATTCGCCATGCTGATGGCCGCGCACCTCGCAGCGCTGTCGCCGCGGGGGTGATGGTTATCCGGCGCTGGTCTCCTGGTGGCTTCACCCGCGAACAGGCCAGCGCCGGCAATACAAAAACCCCTTTAGTAATCGCTGGATTCTCTGTAGCCTTCGGCCTCCGATAATAATCCGCGCCCGCAGAGGGCCGTGGCGGCCTGCGCCGTCCGGCACCCTTAGCCGATCTGTCAGGGCCGGGTGATACACTCGATTTGATGCGCACGCGCGCCTGCAGGTCCAGCGATCATGACCCAGATTTCCGAACGCCTGTTGGTTCAGGCCCACCTCGACGCCAAGCAGCCCAACCCGCTGACAGCCGAGCAGGAGGCCGAATACCGTGCGGCCATCGCTGCCGAGCTCAAGGCCCAGAACGCTGTGCTGGTCGCCCATTATTACTGCGACCCGGTCATTCAGGCGCTGGCCGAAGAAACCGGCGGCTGCGTGTCCGACTCGCTGGAAATGGCTCGCTTCGGCAAGAACCACCCCGCCGAAACGGTGATCGTGGCCGGTGTGCGCTTCATGGGCGAAACGGCAAAAATCCTCACCCCGGAAAAGCGCGTGCTGATGCCGACCCTGGAGGCCACCTGTTCGCTCGACCTGGGCTGCCCGGTCGAAGCGTTTTCGGCGTTCTGCGACCAGCACCCGGAGCGCACCGTGGTGGTGTATGCCAATACCTCCGCTGCGGTGAAGGCCTGTGCCGACTGGGTAGTGACCTCCAGCTGCGCACTGGAAATCGTCGAAAGCCTGATGGACAACGGCGAAACCATCATCTGGGGCCCGGACCAGCACTTGGGCCGTTACATCCAGAAGCAGACCGGTGCCGACATGCTGTTGTGGGACGGTGCCTGTATCGTCCATGAAGAATTCAAGTCGCGCCAGTTGGCCGACATGAAGGCGTTGTACCCGGACGCCGCCATCCTCGTGCACCCCGAATCACCGGAAGCGGTGATCGAGTTGGCGGATGCGGTGGGGTCCACCAGCCAGTTGATCAAGGCCGCGCAGACCTTGCCGAACAAGACCTTCATCGTTGCTACCGACCGCGGCATCTTCTACAAGATGCAGCAGTTGTGCCCGGACAAGGTATTCGTCGAAGCGCCTACTGCCGGCAACGGCGCCGCCTGCCGCAGCTGCGCGCACTGCCCGTGGATGGCCATGAACACCCTCGAGCGCGTGCTGCACTGCCTGCGCAATGGGGGGGATGAGATTTTTGTCGACCCCGCGTTGGTGCCCAAGGCGATCAAGCCATTGAACCGCATGCTGGACTTCACCCAGGCGGCGCGGCTCAAGCTTTCCGGTAACGCCTGAAATTGCCGAGGGCCGCTTGGCTGCCCCAGCACAGCCACCGCGCCGCCTGCTTCTTAAAGCTCACGCTACCGATGTAGGCGCAACTGTCTTTCTGAAAAATTGAAAAGCCTGCGCGATTCATTGTGGGAGCGGGCTTGCCCGCGAAGCAGGCGACGCGGTGTCTGGCACCGGCTCCGCCGGTGTTCGCGGGCACGCCCGCTCCCACGCCGGCAACGCCGGTGCCCGTAGCGGCATTGTGTCGCGATGGACCTCAAGCGGCCTATAGCCAGCCCGACCTCTTGAAACTGGCATACAACCCGGTACACCCCGCAGCAATCACCCCCAACACCGCAAAATAGCCGTAATGCCAGCTCAGCTCCGGCATATTCTGGAAGTTCATCCCATACACCCCGGCGATCGCCGTGGGGAACGCCAGGATCGCCGCCCACGCGGCAAACTTGCGTTGCACGATGCTTTGCCGTGACGACTCCAGGAACATGCCGATCTCGATGGTCTGGCTGGCAATGTCGCGAATGCCCGACAAGTCCTCCATCTGCCGTGTGACGTGGATTTGCACATCACGAAAATACGGGCGCATGTTCTTGTCGATGAACGGGAAGCTCAGGCGCTGCAGCTCTTCGCTGACCTCAACCATGGGCGCCACGTAGCGGCGCAGGCGCAGGATATCGCGGCGCAGGCTGTGCAGGCGGCGAATGTCGTCCTCTTGCAGTGAGCCACCCAGCACGCTCTGCTCCAGCGCTTCGATCTCGCCATGGATGGCTTCGCTGACTGGCTGGTAGTTTTCGGTGACGAAGTCGAGCAGGGCGTACAGCACGAAGTCCTCACCGTGCTCCAGCAGCAAGGGCCGAGCCTCGCAGCGCTGGCGCACCATGGCATAGGATTTGGAGTGGCCGTTGCGGCAGGTGATGATGTAGCCGTTGCCGGCGAAGATGTGGGTTTCGATGAACTCCAGCTTGCCTTCGTGACGTACCGGCGAGTATGTGACGATGAACAGCGCGTCGCCGAATGTCTCGAGCTTGGGCCGGCTGTGCTTTTCCAGGGCATCCTCAATGGCCAGTTCGTGCAGGTTGAACTGGCATTGCAGGGTGGCCAGTTCCTCGGCGTTGGGCTCTTCCAGGCCGATCCAGACAAAATGCCCAGGCTTGCGTGCCCACTCGCTGCCCTCGTCGATGCTGATGTTGGTGACCTTCCGGCCGGCGCTGTACACCGCTGACGCCACTACTCGACCCATGGTTGCCCGCTTATTCCGGTTGAACACGGTTCATAGCTTGGGCTGTAGACGGCTGAAGAGCAACCTAGCCCTTGCCCAGTTCCCCTTCCATGCGCTCGATGCACTGTTGCATCTGCACACGGCACTGCTCCACCAGTGCTGGCAGGTCCTGCTGGGTCAGGCCCGCGGTGGCAATGGGCGGCAGCGAGCGCACGATCACGGTGCGGCGGCGCCAGCTGTTCAGGCTCAGGCGCCGGGCATAGCGGCTGACGCACACTGGCACGATCGGCACGCCGGCCTCGATGGCCATGTGAAACGCGCCTTTCTTGAACGCCAGCAACTGCTCGCCGGCATTGCGTGTGCCTTCGGGGAAAATCCAGATAGAGGTGTCGTTCTGCAGCACCCGGGTGGTCTTCTGCAGGGCCTTGCGCGCCTGGTAGGCATTGTTGCGGTCGACCAACACATTGCCGCCCAGCCAGAACAGCTGACCGAACAACGGTATCCAGCCCAGGCTTTTCTTGCCGATGGCGACCGTGCGCTGCGGCACCACCTGGCCCAGCACGAACAGATCGAAGTTGGACTGGTGGTTGGCCACGATCACGCAACCGGGTGGTTGGTCCCACAGCGGGCCGACCTCGGCCTTGACCTTGATGCGCAACAGCCAGGTGGCCGGCCGGCTGTAAAGGCGGGCGAACAGGCGGCTGTTGTCGGGGTTGAAGGGGCGGCACAAGCCAATGGCCAGGCCCAGGACGCCAACGGCGAGAAAGTGCAGCGCCAGCAGGAGCATGCGCAATGAATAAAGCATGGTACGACTCACACCAGACAGTCGCTGGGCAGTGTACGGCTGTGCACTGGCTGGGGCAAATACCGGTATCAGCCTGTGCTGGCCACTTCGCGGGTGAGCCCGCCCCTGCGCGGGATCAGGTACGCCCGACCCGCGTAGCGGCCAGCAGGGTCAACCCATAGGCTGCTGGTCCAGTTGTATGGCGGTGTCCAAGGCCTCGAGCAGCCCTTTGCGCACCTTCAGCTTGGTGTTCTTGTGCGCCAGCATGTTCAGTTTCTTCAATTCCCGCGCCACGTTCAGCGCCGCTTCCTGCAGTTGTTCGGCGGGCACCACCTTGTCGAGGAAGCCGGCATCCACCGCCGCATGCGGGTCAAACACTTCGGCGTTGATCACCGACCGGTGGAAGGCCGAGCGGCGCAGACGGTCGCGGGCCAGTTCGATGCCGGCGTGGTGCATGGTCATGCCGATCTGCACTTCGTTCAGGCAGATCTTGTACGGCCCTTCGACGCCAATGCGGTAGTCGGCCGACAGCAGCAGGAAGGCGCCCTTGGCCACGGCATTGCCCGGGCAGGCGACCACCACCGGGAAGGGGTGAGCCAGCAGGCGGCGGGCGAGGGTGGACCCGGCGGTGACCAGGCTGATGGCTTCCTGTGGGCCGCGGGTCATCACCTTGAGGTCGTAGCCGCCCGACAGAATGCCCGGCTGCCCGGTGATGATCACCACTGCGCGGGCCTCGGCGGCGCGGTCCAGCGCGGCATTGAACGCGCTGACTACCTCCGGCGAGATGGCATTGACCTTGCCGTTGTTCAGGGTCAGGGTGGCGATGCCGTCTTCGGCGTGGTAGGTAATCAGCTCGCTCATGGCAGAGTCCTTTTGTTGGCGTGGCACCGACGTTACCCAGCGCGATGGGCAAGGTAAAGCAGCAAGGCTGACTGGTCGGTCAGCGCCCAGCCGGGCTCTGGTGCAAATACATGAAAAAACTGAAAAAAATGCTTGCCAAAGGGGAACGCTTTCACTAAATTAGCGCACCTCGACGGGCCGCAAGGCTTGAAGAGAAACGGTGAAGTGTCCGAGTGGTCGAAGGAGCACGCCTGGAAAGTGTGTATACGAGAAATCGTATCAAGGGTTCAAATCCCTTCTTCACCGCCACATTCTACAAAAAGCCCCCGCGCTGAAAAGCCCGGGGGCTTTTTGTTTCAAGGCCCATTGGGCCGGCTGCACAGCCCCTGTGGCAGCGGGCATGCCGGCGATGGGCCGCAAGCGGCCCTGAATATCAGAAGCTGACCGAAGCTGACAGCCGGGCAGTGCGCGGCGCGCCCTGGAACAGGTAGTTGTCCCCCAGGTAGTCGCCCACATCACGCCAGTAACGCTTGTCGAGCAGGTTGTCCACCGTCAGCCGCAGGACCGTGTCATACCCGCCGACCCGCGTGCGGTAGCGGCTGCCTACATCGAATACCGTGTACGCACCAACCGCCACATTCCCCGCCTGGCTCGCATACTTGCTGGCGCTGTAGCGTGCGCCGCCCAGCAGCGCCAGGCCTGCGACCGGCAGGGTGTATTCGGCGTGCAGGGCTGCGCGCAAGCGTGGCACGTTGATCGCCTGGTGCCCTTCATAGTCGGGCGTGCCGCTGTCCTGCACCCGCGCCCGAATGGCCGCTGCGCTGGCTTGCACCTGCAGCCTGCGGGTCAGCCAGCCGCTGGCACCCAATTCCAGGCCGATGTTCTTCTGCTGGCCTTGCTGCACGTAAGTGAAGCTGCCGGCGCCGTCGGGGCGCGCATACTGATAGGCCTGGCGAATCTGAAACAGCGCGGCGCTGAGGCTCAGCGCCTGCCAGTCGTGCTTGAGGCCCAGCTCCAGCTGGTGTGACGTTGTCGGCGCGAGGATTTCGGCGGCGTTGCTGGTGAACCAGGGCGCCGTCCCGCCAGCAGACAACCCCTTGGCGTAGCTGGCATACACGGTGGTCTCCGGCTGCGGCTTGTAGATGAGCGCAGCATTGGGCAGCAGCTGGTATTGGCGGGTATGGCGCCCGGCAACGCCGGTCTCGTCCCAGGTCTGTTCGTCCAGGCGTACCTCACGGGCACCCAGCACGGTTTGCCAATGTTCGTTGAAACGGATGCTGTCGCTGACGAACAGGCCGTACTGGCGGCTGTCCAGGCGGCGCTGGCTGGCGCCAAGCGGCTGGTCGGACGGCTCGAAAGCCGGGGCCCCGGTGTCGATGTTGCCGGTACCCAGCCACGCGTTGTAATACGGGCGCTGGTCCAGCGTACGCCGCTGGGCGCTGCTGCCCACGGTCAGTTCGTGGCCCACCCCCAGGCCATCGAAGCGCCCGGTGAGCAGGGCCTGGGCCTCGTCGGTGCGGCGGGTGTCGTCTGGGCTGCGGTAGTCGTAGATGTCGTAATCACCCGTGCTGCCGAAGTACGCGCCTTCACTCGAGCCCCAGGCAAACGCGCTGTAGTCATCGATCACCACCTTGCTGCGCGAAGCGCTGAGGGTGCCGGTCCAGCTGTCGTTGAAGCGGTACTCGAAGCGCCCGCCCAGGTTCAGCGAGTCGTTCTGCACCGGCTTTGCCCAGTGCTGGTAGGCCAGCCGGTCATCCGGGTCGATGCCGTGGGGCACTACGCTGCCGCCGAGCAACTGGTAACCGGGCACCGAGCGCTGTTCGCGGTGCTGGTATTCAGCGTCCAGCTGCAGGGTGGCGTCGGGGCTGATCTGCCAGTCGAAGGCCAGCGAGGCGAAGTTGCGCTGGCCATCGGCATGGTCGACGTACGAGCGCAGGTCTTCATGGGCCAGGTTGGCGCGCAGGCCGAACTGCTGTTCGCTGCCAAACCAGCCGCCAAGGTCGGTGGCCAGGTAGCGCTCGCCCTGTTCGTTGGTCGACAGCGTAAGGCTGCGCACCGCTTCAGCGCGCTTGGTCACGTAGTTGATCAAGCCGCCGGGGGCCGCTACGCCGCTCTGAAGCCCGGACAGCCCCTTGAGCAGTTCCACCTGCTGCTTGTTCTCCAGGGCCACGCTCTGTTCGCCGGCGATGGTCTGGCCGTTGATGCGGTAGCTGCTGGCCGCGTTCAGCGCAAAGCCCCGCACATTGAAGTTTTCGTAGTAACCGATGGGGGCATAGCTTTCGCCAACCGACGCGTCGCTTTGCAGCACCTGGCTGAGCATGCGCACCTGGCGGTCTTCCAGCAGTGGCTGGCTGAGCACACTGATCGAAGCCGGGGTGTCGAGCAGAGGGGCGGGCTGGAAGCCACCCACTGCAGCCTCGCTGGCCTGGTAGCCGTCGTTGGCGTAGGTATCGACGACCTGCACCGGGGCCAGCAGCACGCCGCCCTGGGCAAGCACGACAGGGCACTGCAAGGCCAGGCCCAGGCCGAGCAGGCTCAGGGGCAGGCGGGGAGGACGCGGGGGCATGCGGGGGCTCCTGAAGGCGCGACAGGCCGGCAAAAAGGCGGCATCTTACCAGCCGCCTTGCCCCAAGACGATTCACGCGTTGCGCCACGCTGTCAGGCAGATGCGCCTGGCCGTTGTGCTGGCGCCAGTTGCCGTCGATTGTCGACCAGGTATCGCTGCCTGTAACAGGCGCCTAGGCCGCCCCGGCGGAGGTGCGAGCTTCGGTTTTACGCGCGGCAAGCAGCCATGCCAGCAATGCCAGGGCGCCGATGACCAACCCTGCCGCCACGATGCCCAGCCAGCCTTGGCGCTGGTACAGCTGCGTGCCTAACAAAGAGCCTAGCGCCCCGCCAATGAAGTAGCAGGTGATATACCCGGCGTTGAGCCGGGTACGCGCTTCGGGCCGCAGGGCGATCACGGCGTTCTGGTTGCTCACGTGGACCAGTTGCACCGCCAGGTCGAGCATCAGCACGCCCAGCAGCAAGGCCAGCAGTGACTGTTGGGCAAACCCCAGCGGCACCCACGACAGCAGCAGTACCACCAGGCCCACGGTGGTGCCCAACTGGCCCTTGCCCCGGTCGGCCAGGCGCCCGGCCCAGTTGGCCGACAGTGCACCGGCTGCACCCGCCAGGCCGAACAGGCCGATCACCGCATCTGAATAATGGTAAGGAGGGTTTGCCAGCAGGAATGCCAACGGTGTCCAGAACAGGGCGAACAGGCTGAATGCCAGCAGGCCCAGCAGCGAGCGCAGGCGCAGTACCGGCTCTTCCAGGAACAGGCGGAACACCGAGCCGATCAGCGCCGGGTACTTCAGCCCGGCATGGCTGTGGTGTTGCGGCAGGCTGCGGTACAGCGCCACGGCGGTGATCGCCATCAGCACGGCGGCCAGCACATAGATGCTGCGCCAGCCGCCCAGTTCGGCCATGAAGCCGGCCGCGGTGCGCGCCAGCAGAATGCCCAGCAGCAGCCCGCTCATCAGTGTGCCGACCGCACGGCCGCGCTGCTGCGGCTCGCTCAGCGAGGCAGCCATGGGCACCAGAATTTGTGCCACTACCGAGAACAGGCCGGTCAACGCCGTACCGAGGATCAGCCATGGCAGGCCAGGGGCACAGGCGCTGATGACCAGGCCGAGGGTGGCGATGACGGTCATCACGGTAATCAGCCGACGCTGCTCGAACAGGTCGCCTAGCGGTGCCAGCAGCAACAGGCCGGCGCCATAGCTGAGCTGCGCGGCAATCACGATGCTGCCGGCGCTGACGGTGCTCAGGCCGAATTGCTGGGCAATGCTGTGCAACAGCGGCTGGGCATAGTAGTTGCTGGCCACGGCCAGGCCGGTGGCGGTGGCCATCAGCAGGATCAGGGTGCGGCTGAGAGTAGGGGCGGGCATGTGTTTCTCGTAGCGGGCAGGAGCAAGAGGGAGATTATCGGCAAGCACAGGGCACGGCACCAATGCATTTGCGGGGGCGGGTGGCGCTCGATCTACAGGGTGCCACCACACCAACGGCGCAATCAGGCGGCAAAGCCACCGTCCACCGTCAAGCTGGCCCCCGTGATATACCCCGCTTCAGGCCCGGCCAGGTAGGCCACGAAGCTGGCAATCTCGTCCGCTTCGCCATACCGCCCGATTGCCATCAGCGGGATCAGGCTTTCGGCGAATTCGCCGCTGGCCGGGTTCATGTCGGTGTCCACCGGCCCTGGTTGCACGTTGTTCACGGTAATGCCCTGCGGCCCCAGGTCGCGCGCCATGCCGCGGGTCAGGCCGACCAGCGCCGACTTGCTCATGGCATAAGGCGCGCCGCCGGCAAATGGCATGCGCTCGGCATTGGTGCTGCCAATGTTGATGATGCGCCCGCCCTGGCCCATGTACCGCGCCGCTGCCTGGCTGGCGACAAAGACACTGCGTACGTTCACCGCCAACGTGCGATCGAAATCGGCGAGGTCGAATTCGGTCAGCGGCGCGACCGTCAGTACCCCGGCATTGTTGACCAGGATATCCAACCGGCCGAAGGCCTTCACGGTGTCATCCACGGCCAGCTGCACGGCAGCGGCATCGGCGCTGTCGGCACGCAGGGCCAGGGCCTTGCCGCCGTTGTCGCCGATTTCCCGTGCCAGGTCTTCTGCCGGCCCGGCAGAGCTGACATAGGTGAAGGCCACTTGCGCACCCTCGCGGGCCAGGCGCCGCACGATAGCCGCGCCAATACCCCGGGAACCGCCCTGTACCAGGGCCACCTTGCCTTCGAGTGTAAGTTGCTTGGACATGCTGATCTCCTGCTGTAAGCCAGGCTGGAATGCCTCGGATAGGCGCAGTATCGGCGCTCGATTACCTGCTGATAAGATGGCAATCACTATAAGCAGAGTAAACCTTTGGTTGCCAATCATGGCCATGGAATCGTTCAACGCGTTGGAATGCTTCATCCGCAGTGCCGAGGTGGGCAGCTTTGCCGAAGCGGCCAGGCGCTTGCGCATTACGCCCGCTGCCGTGGGCAAGCACGTTGCGCAGTTGGAGGCGCGCCTGGGGGTGCGGTTGTTCCAGCGTAGTACCCGCAAGCTGACCTTGACCGAAGCAGGGCAGCGTTTTCTTGGCGAGGTGAGCGACAGCTTTCGCACTATCCAGTATGCGGTGGCCAACCTGGCCAGTGCCGAAGGGCAACCGGCCGGGCTGCTGCGGGTCAGCATGGGCACGGTGTTCGGGCGTTTGTACGTGCTGCCCTTGCTGGGCGAATTTCTGCGCCGCTACCCCGCCATTACCCCGGACTGGCATTTCGATAACCGCCAGGTCGACCTGATCGGCCAGGGCTTCGATGCGGCCATTGGTGGTGGTTTTGAACTGCCGCCGGGGGTGGTGGCGCGCAAGTTGACCCCGGCGCACCGGGTGCTGGTGGCCGCGCCGGCGTACCTGCAGCGGCATGCGCAGATCGATGAGCCGCACGTGTTGCAGCGCCATGACGGCATTCTAATCCGCTCGCCGCAGACCGGGCGGGTACGCTCGTGGCCATTGACCAGCCGCTGGCAGGCACAGCAGCCATTGCTGTTGCGCCAGGCCATGACCATGAGCGATTCGGACGCTGCCTGCGCGGTGGCCGAGCAGGGGCTGGGGATTGCGCTGGTGAGTTTGCCGTTCGCGGTGCCCTACCTGCAGGCCGGTCGGCTGCAGCGGGTGTTGCCGGACTGGTATGTGGACGATGGGCATATCAGCCTGTATTTCGCCGAGCACAAGTTGTTGCCGGGCAAGACCCGTGCGTTCGTCGATTTCATCGTCGAGCAGTTCGCCGAGCAGGGCCTTGCCGGGCGTTTCGATGCCCTGCACCGTTAGTAGGCGTGCGCGGCCTGTTCAGGCAACATCCACGACGAACAGTACCTGCGCCCCCAGGCTCACCTCATCATCCACCCGCTTACCCAGCAACACTTGCCCCAGCGGCGAGCGCGGGGTGATCACTGTCACCAGCCCGTCTGCTGCGGCAATCTTCAGGCCGGCAGCTTCAGGCCCCAGAAACACCCGGCGTTGTTCGCCAGTTTCATCCTCCAGGGTCACCAGGTTGCTCACCTGCACCCCGCGCGCCGGGTCGTAGTCGCGCAGCAGCAGTTGCTGGTAAATCAGCAGCGCCTGGCGGATTTGCGCACTGCGTCGGGCTTGCCCGGTGGCCAGGTACGAGGCCTCCAGGCCCAAGGTGTCGTACTTGTTCTCGGCGATGTTCTCTTCCGCCGTGGCGGCTTCATAGGCGGTTTGGGCCGCACGGGTCAGCACGTCCAGGTCATGTTCCAGGGTGGCGACGATCTGTGCCAGCAGGTGGGGCTTGCGCGTGGTCAATAACAGAACTCCAGCACGTTGGCCTGGCTTTTGTCGGTAGGTGCAGTGCGATTCTGTTGCAGCCAGAACTGGCACTTGGGGCTGTTCAGGTTGCGCGGGTTACCCTGCGCAGCCTCAGCGGCCTGTTGTTGTTCCTGTTGCTGCAGCATGTGCTTGTAGCGCTCGAACATTTCAGCTTGCGCGTCGGCCGGTTGCACCGGTGCCGGTGCCGGTGCTGGTGCCACGGCCGGGGCCGCGGCTTGCCGCTCGGGCGGGAGCGGCCACAGTTGATGGGCCAGCAGCAGGCTAAGGGCAATCGCCATTGCGCCAAGCCATAGGCCCAAAGCCACGCACAGTATCAACTGCAACGGCTTCAGGGTGATGGTCAGTTCACGGCGGCGGGGCATGGCAGCCTCCTTGGCAAAGTGGGCGGGGTGCATTGTCGCATGCTGTCGGGCAGAATCCGCGTTTTTACGCAAGTTAAAGGGAACGGCGCATGAAAGCCACCTGGGACATCTTCTGCAGCGTGGTCGACAACTACGGCGATATTGGCGTGACCTGGCGCCTGGCCCGGCAGTTGGTGGCCGAGCATGGCCTGGCGGTGCGCCTGTGGGTGGATGATCTCAACGCCTTCACGCCGATGTGCCCCGGCGCCGACGCCAACGCGGCGCAGCAGTGGCAGCAGGGTGTGGAGGTACGCCAGTGGCCGGCGGCCTGGTTGCCGGTAGCGCCTGCCGATGTGGTGATCGGTGCCTTCGCCTGCCAGTTGCCAGCGGCTTATGTCGAGGCCATGCGGGTCTGCCCCCGGCCACCCCTGTGGTTGAACCTTGAATACCTCAGTGCCGAGGATTGGGTAGCGGGTTGCCATGGTCTGCCGTCGCCGCAGGCAAATGGCTTGCGCAAAGTGTTCTTCTTCCCCGGCTTCACCGAAAACACCGGTGGCCTGCTGCGCGAGGCTGAGCTGCTGGCCCGGCGCGACGCGTTGCAACAGTCGGCTGCTGCCCGGCAGGCGTTCCTGCAGGGGTTGGCTGTAAGCCCAGCGCCCGGGGCTCTGCTGATCAGCCTGTTCGCCTATGAAAACCCGCAATTGGGCAACTGGCTCGATGCCTTGGCTGCCGGTGACCAAGCCTGCCACCTGCTGGTGCCGCAAGGCCGTGTGGTCGCCGGCCTCAGCCACTGGCTCGGCGAAGCGCCGCTGCAGGCCGGGCAGGTGCGCACGCGTGGTGTGCTGACCGTGCAGGTGTTGCCGTTCGTCAGCCAGGATGATTTCGACCGGCTGCTGTGGTGCTGCGACTTCAATGCGGTGCGGGGCGAGGATTCGTTCGTGCGGGCGCAGTGGGCCGGGCAGCCCATGTTGTGGCACATCTACGTGCAGGACGAGAATGCACACTGGGAAAAGCTCGAAGCGTTTCTGGCGCTTTATCGACGCGGCTTGTCAACCGATGCCGGCGCCGCGTTGCTGGGCCTGTGGCGGGCCTGGAACATGGACCAGGACATGGGCCAGGCCTGGCAGGCAGCCCGCCGGCATTGGCCGGAACTGCAGCAGCACGCCCGGTGCTGGGCGGCGCAACAGGCCGCTCAGCCGGACCTTGCCACGGCGCTAGTACACTTTTATGGAAATTCGCTATGATATGCGGCCTCGATTTTTATAAATCCATCCAGATTCGGATACTTCGTAATGAAAACTGGTAAAGAACTGAAACCCGGTACCGTGCTGCGCATCGACAACGACCCGTGGCTGGTTCAAAAAGCTGAGTTCACCAAGTCGGGCCGTAACAGCGCGATCATGAAGACCAAGCTGAAGAACCTGCTGACCGGCTACAAGACCGAAACCGTATACGGTGCAGACGACAAGCTGGACGACGTCATCCTGGACCGCAAAGAAGCGACCCTGTCGTTCATCAGCGGTGATTCGTACACCTTCATGGACACCAGCGACTACACCATGTACGAGCTGAACGAAGAAGACATCGAAGCTGTTCTGCCTTACATCGAAGAAGGCATGGAAGACGTCTGCGAAGCCGTGTTCTTCGAAGGCCGCCTGGTATCGGTTGAACTGCCGACCACCATCAGCCGTCAGGTTGTCTACACCGAGAACGCTGCGCGCGGCGACACCTCGGGCAAGGTCATGAAGCCTGCCAAACTGAAGAACGGTACCGAGATTTCGGTTGCTGACTTCATCCAGATCGACGAGTGGATCGACATCGACACCCGCGACAACAGCTTCAAGGGCCGTTCCAAGAAGTAATGCTTCTTGTGAAAGGCAAAAAACCCGGCTTCGGCCGGGTTTTTTTGTGTCTGCCAATTGTGCATCGCTGCACCTGGAGGGCAGGCTTAAACGGCTACGTGCAGCCGCACATCCACATTGCCGCGGGTGGCATTGGTCTCCACCAGCGCTTCGGCCGTTCCAACGAAGTAATGCTTTTTGTGAAAGGCAAAAAAACCGGCTTCGGCCTGATGCCTGTCAGTTAAGCGTTAGTGGGGCTGCTTTGCAGCCCTTCGCGGGCACGCCCGCTCCCACACGTTTGGCGCTGAACTCAAGAGATGCGCTATCCCCCTGTGGGAGCGGGCGTGCCCGCGAAGGGTCGCAAAGCGGCCCAAAATTGCTTAACTGACTGGCATTAGGCTTCGGCCGGGTTTTTTGTGTCTGTCAATTGTGCATCGCTGCACCTGCAGGGCAGGTTTAGACTGCTACGTGCAGCCGTACATCCACATTACCGCGGGTGGCGTTGGAGTACGGGCACACCTTGTGCGCCTTTTCCACCAGCGCTTCGGCGTCGGCCTGGGCCAGGCCGGGCAGGTTGATGTGCAGATCGATGTCCAGGCCGAAACCGCCCGGAATCTGGCCAATCCCCACCTTGGCGGTGATCGAAGCATCGGCCGGCAAAGCTTTTTTCTCTTGCCCTGCCACGAACTTCAAGGCGCCGATGAAGCACGCCGAGTAGCCGGCGGCAAACATCTGCTCAGGGTTGGTGCCGTCACCGCCAGCCCCACCCAGCTCTTTCGGGGTGCTCAGCTTGACGTCCAGCTTGCCGTCGCTGGAACGGGATTTACCGTCGCGCCCACCGGTGGAGGTAGCTTCTGCGATGTACAGCGGAGTGACCTTTTGCATCTTGAGCCTCGCTAATGCGCTGTGCGCTCCCGTTAGCGGGAGGACGCGGGTTGGTGTGGAATTTAAATTAGCGCGCAATTAGTTAGCGCGCAAGATAAATATTCACCGCTCAGCCGAACGGCCATTGCCCAGCATAGCCGCTAAAGGTTTTTCTGCAGGTTCTCGCGCAGGTCCAGCAACTCGGCCTGCAACTGCTGCAACTGCTCAAGGCTGCGACCGCTGGCCTTGAGGATGCACTGCGGCACTTCCTTTGCCCGCTGCTGCAGGGCGCGGCCTTTGTCGGTGAGTTGCACCAGCACCACCCGTTCGTCCTCGCGGCTGCGGTTACGCTGTAGCAGGCCTTCGCTTTCCAGGCGCTTGAGCAGCGGGGTCAGTGAGCCCGGGTCGGTCAGCAGGTGCTGGCTGATTTCACCCACGGTCAGGCCGTCTTGCTCCCACAGCACGAGCATGGCCAGGTATTGCGGGTAGGTCAGGCCCAGGGCCTGCAGCAGCGGTTTGTAGACCTTGGTCATCAGCAACGAGGTGGAATGCAGGGCGAAACAGACCTGGTTGTCCAGCAGCAGCTCGTCACAGGGAGCTTGGGTGTCGGCGTTCATGCACGTCCTTGAAGGTAATCAATGGGAAATCCTGGCACGTTGAGCGTCACTGCACGCATCACTCGCGCAGTCCGCTGCGCAGGGCCAGGTCCCAGGGTGGAATCGGACTGAAGCGGCTCTTGAGAAATTCGAGCAGCAAACGGCTGCGAGAGTTCGTTTCATGTTCCAGGCGTAGCGCGTAAATGCCGCTGCTTTCAGCCTGGGGCAGGCCTGCGTCACAAAACAGTGGCACCAGTTCGCCGCGCAGCAGGTACTCGCTGATCAGCCAGGTGGGCAAATGGGCGATGCCCAGGCCCGCCAGCGCACCAAACAACAGGGTTTCGGCGTTGTTGGCGGCCATGCGCATGCGGGCCGGGCGGTAAAGGCGGGTTTGCCCGGCGACCTCGAAACGCCACGCGTACGGGGGGGCCAGGCCGTCCCAGTCCAGGCCGTCATGGCCGGGCAGTTCGCTGGGGCAGCTGGGCATGCCGCGGCTGGCCAAATAGGTGGGGCTGGCGCAGGCAATGCGCACCATGTAGGCCAGTGGCGTGGCGACCAGGCGGGTATCGGCCAACGGGCCGGCACGCAACACCAAGTCCACTTCGCCCAGGTGGCTGCCCTGCAGGTCGACAAAGCTGTCGATCAGGCGCAGCTGCACGTCCAGGCCCGGGTAGGCCAGCAGGAAGTCGGCAATGGCCGGGGCCAGGTGGCGGCGGCCGAACGCGGCGGGGGCGTCGATGCGGATCAGCCCTTCCGGTGCATTGCTCAGCGACACTGCCTCGGCACGGGCCAGGCGCAGTTCCTCGATGATGCGCTTGGCCCGCTCGGCAAAGGCGTGGCCCGCCGGGGTGGCGCGCACGGCATGGGTGCTGCGGGTAAACAGGCGGCTGCCCACGGCGGCTTCGAGGGCGTCAATGCGCCGCGCCACCGCAGACGGGGTCAGCGGGTAGCGGCGGGCGGCGGCAGAAAAACTGCCGCTTTGCAGCACGTCCAGGAACAGGCTTAGCTGCTCGGTGAGGGTATCGGGGCTCATGGTTGCCTTGCTTTTGCACAATACGCACAGCCATTGTGCGCTGCTGTGCGTTTCCCCGCCAGCGCACACTGGTTAGCATGCCGCTATCAACTTTGCTGGCGAACGAGGCCCTGATGATCGAGTGGTTGCTGTATATCGTGCTGGGCGCTGCCCTGGGCACCATGGGGGGCCTGTTCGGCATAGGCGGTGGGCTGATCGCGATCCCGGCGCTGGGCGTGCTGTTCGGCCTGGACCAGCAACTGGCGCAGGGCACTGCGCTGGTCATGGTGGTGCCGAATGTGTTGCTGGCGTTGTGGCGTTATCACCAGCGCAACCGCATTGAGTTGCGCCACGCCGTGCCGCTGTCGTTGTGCAGTTTCGTGTTCGCCTGGCTGGGTTCGATCTGGGCCGTGGGGCTGGATGCGCATTCCATGCGCCTGGGCTTTGTCGGCTTTTTGGTGGCGCTGGCGGTGTGGAACGTGGCGCGGATGTTCATGAAAGTGGCGCCAGCCAGTGCCGAACTGCGTTATGCCTGGCCTTGGCTGGGGGTGCTGGGCAGCTTTGCCGGTACCATGGGCGGGCTCTTCGGGGTAGGTGGCGCCGTGGTAGCCACACCGATCCTGACCAGTGTGTTCGGCACTACCCAGGTGGTGGCCCAAGGGCTGTCGCTGGCATTGGCGGCGCCGAGCACCCTGGTGACCCTGGTGACCTATGGCGTGCATCACAGTGTTGACTGGGGGGTAGGGTTGCCGTTGGCGGTGGGCGGCCTGCTCAGTATCAGCTGGGGGGTGAAGCTGGCCCATGCGCTGCCAGAGAAGGTGCTACGGGCGATGTTCTGCGTGTTCCTGGTGGTGTGTGCGGTGATGCTCGGGTTCGAGCTTTGAGCGTTTGACCGCGCCGGTGGGGCGAGCGCCGCGCAGGCGGCGCTTCGCGGCACCAGGCCGAGGGGGTAGGCGCCGAGGGTCAGCGCCGTACTTGCTTCAGTGTTTCGGCAATCAGGAACGCCAGCTCCAGCGACTGGTCGGCATTCATCCGTGGGTCGCAGTGAGTGTGGTAGCGGTCTGACAGGGCATCTTCGGTGATCGGCCGTGCGCCACCGATGCACTCGGTCACATTCTGCCCGGTCATCTCGATATGAATGCCGCCGGCATGACTGCCTTCGGCCTGGTGCACCTGGAAGAACTGCTTCACCTCGTCGAGGATCTGCGCAAAATCACGGGTCTTGTAGCCACTGCTGGCCTTGATGGTATTGCCGTGCATGGGGTCGGAGCTCCACAGCACCTTGCGCCCCTCGCGCTCTACGCAGCGGATCAGCCCTGGCAGGTGGTCGCCGACCTTGCCCGCGCCCATGCGTACGATCAGGTTCAGGCGCCCTGGGTCGTTGGCCGGGTTAAGGGTGTCGATCAGGCGGAGCAGTTCCTCGGGGTTCATGCTGGGGCCGACCTTGACCCCGATCGGGTTGTGCACCCCGCGCAGGAACTCGACATGGGCGCCGTCCAGCTGGCGAGTGCGGTCGCCGATCCACAGCATGTGCGCCGAGCAGTCGTAGTAGTCGCCGGTCAGGCTGTCCTGGCGCACGAAGGCCTCTTCATAGTTCAGCAGCAGCGCTTCGTGGGCGGTGAAGAAGCTGGTTTCACGCAGCTGCGGCGCGCTGTCCAGGCCACAGGCACGCATGAACGCCAGGGTTTCGTCGATGCGGTTGGCCAACTGGTGGTACTTGTCGGCCAGCGCCGAGTTGGCGATGAAGTCCAGGTTCCACTTGTGCACCTGGTGCAGGTCGGCAAAACCGCCCTGGGCGAAGGCCCGCAGCAGGTTGAGGCTGGCGGTGGCCTGATGGTAGGCCTGCAGCAGGCGCTCCGGGTCGGGGATGCGGCTCTTGGCGTCGAAGCCGATGCCGTTGACGATGTCGCCCCGGTAAGCGGGCAGGGTGACGGTGCCGATGGTTTCATCGCCCGCCGAGCGTGGCTTGGCGAACTGCCCGGCCATGCGCCCGACCTTGACCACCGGGCAGCCCGCGGCAAACGTCATGACGATGGCCATTTGCAGCAGCACCTTGAAGGTGTCGCGGATTTTTGCCGCTGAAAACTCGGCGAAGCTCTCGGCGCAGTCGCCGCCTTGCAGCAGGAAGGCGCGGCCTTCGGTCACTTCGGCAAACTGCCGGCGCAGTTCGCGCGCTTCCCCGGCGAACACCAGCGGCGGGTAGCTGGCCAGGGTCTGTTCGACCTTCAGCAGGTGCGCGGCATCGGGATAGGTCGGTTGCTGCTGGATCGGCAGGGCGCGCCAGCTGTCGGGGCTCCACGGTTGGTTCATGTCAGGCTCGGTCTGGTCGGTTATCGGCTGGCGGCCATGGTAACAGTTGGCGCTGCGCTTGTTGCATCGGGGGCGTTGGCGGACAATGCGCGTTTTTGTGCGGGCGGGTGCAGGCATGGCGACGGAACGGCAAGAGCGGCTACTGGCGCGGGTGGAGGATGCCTTTGGCGTCATCAGCGTGTACGAAGTGGACGACTACCGCTTTCTGGAATTCGGCGATGCCATCGAGCAAAGCTGTGTGTTCACTGCCGACCCCAGCTGGTTGGAGTACGACTATACCCGCGCCATGCTGGTTGGCGCGTTGTGCCATGAACAGCCGGAAAGCGCGCTGTTCCTGGGCCTTGGCGCGGGCACGCTGACCCAGGCCTGCATGAAGTTCCTGCCGCTGGACGATATCGAAGCCATCGAGCTGCGCCCGGACGTCCCGCGCCTGGCCATGCAGTACCTGGGCCTGGACGACGACCCGCGGCTGTACGTGCGCATTGGCGATGCGCTGGAGCTGCTGCCCAGCGCAGAAAAGGCCGACCTGTTGTTCGTTGACCTGTACACCGACCATGGGCCGGGGGTAGGGCACCTGGCGTGGAACTTCCTGGCGAGCTGCCAGCAGCAACTCAACCCGGGCGGCTGGCTGGTGATCAACCAGTGGGCCACCGATGATGGCAAGCCGCTGGGTGCAGCGTTGCTGCGTGGCTTGTACCACCGCCATTACTGGGAACTGCCGGTGAAGGAGGGCAATGTGATTCTGCTGGTGCCGGCGGATCTGGAGCAGACCCTGGACATGGAAGGCTTGCGGGCCCGGGCGCAGGCGCTGGCGCCACGATTGGGCTACAGCCTCGAGGGTTTGATCCGCGAGATTCGGCCGGCTACCTGAATGGCAGGTGCGGCCGTAGCCGTCGCGATCCCTGTAGGAGCGGCCTTGTGTCGCGAAAGGGGCGCGCAGCGGCCCCACATTTTCAGCTTCGCTGCGGATGTTGCCGGGGCCGCTGCGCGCCCCTTTCGCGACACAAGGCCGCTCCTACGGGGATCGTGGCAGCGTCAGGGATTATCGTTTCAGCCCCTGAAAATATTCCTCACCTAACCGTACATTTCAGGTATAGTACGCGCCGGTCTTTTAGCGGACCTCAAAATCAGGTGGTGCAAATCCTCCGAGTCCAGCTTCGGCTGCACGTCCGCTAGGCGGACCTTCCCAAGTTTTCTTTTTCAATCGTTTTCGCAAATCCCCGCCGCCAAAGCTGCCTGGGTGACCTGACGGTCTTTCAAGGCATGTGCAGCTTTGGAGCATGGGTCTTTGCGGATGCACCTAGAGGCAGACCCATGACCCAGGAAACCGGCGGCTTCGCCGCTCTCGATCTCAACCCGAATATCGTTGCTGCCGTAGTGGCTACCGGCTATGAAGAGCCGTCCGCCATTCAGCAGCAATCTATCCCGATCATCCTCGCCGGTCATGACATGATCGGCCAGGCGCAGACTGGCACCGGCAAGACCGCTGCCTTCGCCCTGCCGATCCTCAACAAGATCGATGTGAGCAAGCGCGAACCGCAAGCCCTGATCCTGGCGCCAACCCGTGAGTTGGCGCTGCAAGTTGCTACCGCTTTCGAAACCTACGCCAAGCAGATGCCAGGCGTGAACGTGGTTGCTGTGTACGGTGGTGCCCCAATGGGCCCACAGCTGCGCGCCATCCGCAACGGCGCGCAAATCGTCGTCGCCACCCCGGGCCGTCTGTGCGACCACCTGCGTCGCGACGAAAAAGTCCTGTCGACCGTGCAGTACCTGGTACTGGACGAAGCCGACGAGATGCTCAAACTGGGCTTCATGGACGACCTCGAAGTGATCTTCGACGCCATCCCTGCTACCCGCCAGACCGTGCTGTTCTCCGCCACCCTGCCGTCGTCGATCCGTTCGATCGCCGAGCGCCACCTGCGCGAACCCAAGCACGTCAAGATCCAGAGCAAGACCCAGACCGTTACCGCGATCGATCAGGCCCACCTGATGGTCCACGCCGACCAGAAGATCCCGGCTGTACTGCGTCTGCTGGAAGTGGAAGAGTTCGACGCGCTGATCGCCTTCGTGCGCACCAAGCAAGCCACCCTGGACCTGGCCGCCGCGCTGGAAGCCAAGGGCTACAAGGCTGCTGCGCTGAACGGCGACATCGCCCAGAACCAGCGTGAGCGCGTGATCGACTCGCTCAAGGATGGCCGCCTGGACATCGTTGTCGCCACCGACGTGGCGGCCCGTGGCCTGGACGTACCGCGCATCACTCACGTATTCAACGTTGACATGCCGTACGACCCGGAGTCCTACGTGCACCGTATCGGCCGTACCGGCCGTGCCGGTCGCGAAGGCCGTGCGCTGCTGCTGGTCACGCCACGTGAGCGCCGCATGCTGCAGGTAATCGAGCGTGTAACCGGGCAGAAGGTTGCCGAAGCGCGCCTGCCGAACGCCCAGGCGGTGCTCGATGCGCGCATCAAGAAGCTGACCAACAGCCTGGCGCCACTGGTTGCCGAGGCTGAAGCCACCCATGGTGACCTGTTCGACCGCCTGACCAACGACCTGGGTTGCAGCGCCCGTGCCCTGGCCTCGGCCCTGCTGCGCAAGGCCACCAACGGCCAGGCGCTGGACCTGGCGGCGGTAGAGCGTGAGCAGCCGCTGGTGCCGAGCTTCGCCCCGCGTGGTGAGCGTACCGAACGTGGTGAGCGCAGCGAGCGCCCTGACCGCGGCGACCGCGAGCGTCGTGCGCCGCTGCCGCTGGCCGAAGGCCGCGTGCGTTGCCGTACCGCCCTGGGTGCCCGTGACGGTATCGCCGCCAAGAACCTGCTGGGCGCGATCCTCAACGAGGGTGGCCTGGCGCGTGACGCGATCGGTCGTATCCAGGTGCGCGACAGCTTCAGCCTGGTCGAGCTGCCGGAAGATGGCCTCGAGAAGCTGCTGTCCAAGCTCAAGGACACCCGCGTGGCCGGCAAGCAGCTGAAGCTGCGCCGCTACCGCGAGGATTGATCCTGGCGCAATGAAAAATCCCCGGCCTTGGCTGGGGATTTTTTTGCCTGTGCCATGGTGGGGTTGCGCGGCAGCCCCCCGCAATCCTCAGTCGAACCGGTAGATGTCCATCCCCAGCGCCCCCAAGGTGAAGCCTTGGTGCACAACGCCAAACTGCCCCCCCGCCCCAAGGGCAAAAAACAGCGGCAACAAATGCTCATCGTTCGGGTGGTTGCGCACTGCAAACGGCGCCTGTTGCCGATAAGCCAGCAACCCCTCCCGGTCATCAGCCCGCAGTTTTTCCACTACCCAATCTCGAAACGCCAACGCCCACGGCTCGATCACGTCGGGCCCAGCATGCCAGTCCAGCTCGCCAAGGTTATGGGTAATGCTGCCCGAACCCACCAGCAGCACGCCCTCCTGGCGTAGCCCCGCCAGTGCCTGGCCAACCTCCACTTGCAGCGCCGGGCCCATCTGGGTGGGCAGCGAAACCTGCACCACTGGGATGCTCGCATCGGGGTACATCAACGACAACGGCACCCAGGCGCCATGGTCGAACGGCCGCTGCGGGTCGAGGCGCGCGGCCAGCCCGGCGCCCTGCAGCAGCTCGCCGACCCGGCCGGCGAGGGCAGGGTCACCGGGCGCAGGGTACTGCACCGCATACAAGGCCGGTGGGAAGCCGTAGAAGTCATGCCAGGTTTCTGGGTGTGCGCCACCGGTGATCAGCAGCTCGCGGCTTTCCCAGTGCGCCGACACCACCACAATGGCTTGCGGCCGCGGCAGTGCGTTGGCGAGCCCTGCCAGCGCCGGGCCGCTGGCGCCGGGTTGCAGGGCAAGCATGGGGGAGCCGTGGGAAATGAACAGGCTGGGCAGCATGGCGGGGTCCTGAAGGTTAAGATGCACTCATCTTCGATCAACTAAAGATCGAAATCCAAACCAACTTTTGCTGGCAAACCATCTAAAAATCGGGAGTGTTCATGGAACCAGCGTTCTGGCAGCAACGGTGGGCCGACAACCAGATCGGCTTCCACCAGGCGCAGGTGAACCCGTATCTGCAGCGGTACTGGCCAACATTGCAGCAGGTGCCCGGCAGCCGCGTGCTGGTGCCACTGTGCGGCAAAAGCCTCGATCTGGCCTGGTTGGCCGGGCAGGGGCACCGGGTATTGGGCGTGGAGCTTTCGCGGCGGGCCGTGGAGGGTTTCTTCCGCGAGCATGGGCTTGAGGCCGAGGTGCGGCAGCGTGGCGACTTTGAAGTATGGCGCAGTGGCGACGTGGAGCTGTGGTGTGGGGACTTCTTTGCCCTGCAGGCAGAAGATGTCGGCGACTGCGCGGGCCTGTACGACCGCGCGGCGCTGATTGCCCTGCCGCCGCCCATGCGTGCGCGCTACGCGCAGGCCCTGTCGGCGTTGTTGCCAGCCGGGTGCCTCGGCGTGGTGGTGACGTTGGATTACGACCAGTCGCTGCTGGCCGGGCCGCCGTTTTCGGTGGCGGATCAGGAGCTGAGGCAGGGCTTTGCGGGCTGGCAGGTGGATGAACTGGAGCAGGCGCAGGTGCTCGGGGAAAGTCCGAAGTTTCTGCAGGCCGGGGCATCCAGTGTGTTGGAGCGGGTCTACCGGGTCTGCCGGCGCTAGCGCGGGTAAGCCTGCACAGGCAGGCACAAAAAAGGGCGACCGAAGTCGCCCTTGCTTGCCTGTTGGATCAACCGCGACGGCGCAGGGCCTCGATACGGTCTTCCAGCGGCGGGTGGCTCATCAGCAAGCCGGCCAGGCCATGCTTGAGGCCGCCGTTGATGCCGAAGGCCTTGAGCGTGTCCGGCATGTGCACCGGCAGGCCTTGTTCCACCCGCAGGCGCTGCAGAGCGCCGATCATCGCCGAAGTGCCGGCCAGTTGTGCACCGGCTTCGTCGGCGCGGTATTCGCGGCGGCGCGAGAACCACATGACGATCATGCTGGCCAGGATACCCAATACCAGCTCGGCAACGATGGTTGCCACGTAGTAGGCGATGCCCTGGCCTTCTTCGTTCTTGAAGATGACCTTGTCGACGAAATTACCGATGATCCGGGCGAAGAACATCACGAAGGTGTTCACCACGCCCTGGACCAGCGCCAGGGTAACCATGTCGCCGTTGGCCACGTGGCCGATTTCGTGGGCCAGTACCGCACGCACTTCGTCGGGCGAGAAACGCTCCAGCAAGCCCTGGGACACCGCTACCAGTGCGTCGTTACGGTTCCAGCCGGTGGCGAAGGCGTTTGCCTCGTAGGCCGGGAAAATGCCCACTTCAGGCATTTTGATGCCCGCTTCCCGGGACAGCTCCTCGACCGTTTGCAACAGCCACTGCTCGTGGCGGGTGCGCGGCTGGGTGATGATCTGGGTGCCGGTGGTCATCTTCGCCATCCACTTGGAGATGAACAGCGAGACGAGGGAGCCGGCGAAGCCGAACACGGCGCAGAACACCAGCAGGCTGCTGAGGTTCAGGTCGACCCCGTTGGCGGCCATGAACCCGTTGAAACCGAACAGGCTCAGGGTAATGCTTGCAACCAGCACCACCGCGAGGTTGGTGGCTACAAACAACAGAATGCGCATCATGGTTGTTACGTTCTCCTGACGGATGAATTGTCGCTTACTGCGGGGTATATAAGGGGCCTGGGGTGCCGTTTCAATCGGGGGACTATTTCAAACTGTGTACGGCGGAGTATGGCAGAGGATGACGCGTGGGCAGTGGGATAGAGCGTTGCAGGATGTAAGAAACAGGTGGCGCAGATAACCGGGCTGCTTTGCAGCCCATCGCCGGCAAGCCAGCTCCCACAGGGACCTCACAAAATTCAGGCCTGTGATAACCCTGTGGCTGGCTCCCATAAGCACTCCCCAATCCTCAGGCCTGTGGTGATCCTGTGGGAGATTCTATGGTTTCTGGCAAGGGCAGCCGGAGCATCTTCAGCGCCTGTGAGATCGAGCGCCGCCCGCGCGGCGCAATCGCGAGCTGCGCTCGCTCCTACGT